>NZ_JAYFEQ010000427.1:0-27737 GCF_055795085.1 Phormidium sp. CCY1219
GGCTAAAGCCGCACGTTCGTTTTTCCTCCCCCGGCTAAAGCACGGGGGTTTCCAAACGTATCGGAGGTTATCATGACTTTCTTCCCGAACGAACCCATTGTGCGCTGGAAGCAGGAACATCTACCCGTGCAGGATCTCGAAGGACTCTGGACATTGAACTGGAAAATCGGCAATCGACAATTACTGCATCGGTTTTACACGCGGATTGACCAAATTTTCCTGATTTGGGCAGGGGTAACGACAGTTATTTTCGCCACAGCACAATTTTTCCCCATCAGTTGGACAATTCAAGCGATTTGTTGGACAGCACTCACTGCATTGGGCACGGCATGCATGGCTGGTTTAACCTGGTTTTGGGTAAGGGTAGAAAAACTGCGCTGGTTGGTGTACTGGTGGGCGATATTGATGATAGGGGGAGCGGTTTTAACGGATTTAAGTATTTTTTTGGGGTGGGGACAAATTTTGATGCGCCTGTGTCCTCTGTGGTTGGGATTAACCGCTTTAGGCTACATTGGCACTGGATTGGGAATGCGATCGCGCAGCTTTATCCTCGCCGGCATCTTTCATTTACTCGGCATTATTATTTTGCCATTCTTTCCCACCTGGCAATTTTTGATTACGGGGACGATTGTCGGAATTGCCTTGTTATTATTAGCCGAACTGCAATGGGATATGCGTGAAACGATTGACTATGACGTTTTAACTCCGGAACAAGTAGAATTTAACTTCCAACAACGGCGACTGTGCGAACTCGAGGATCGGCAAAAGGTGTAACGCAACCCAATACAAATCTAAATATTTTTGAAATTGACATGCAGGGGGTTTCCTTTGCATGTCAATATTTTATCTGCCAGCGGGAGGGGCGTGAAAGCGCCCTAGAAACAGGTCAAAACCCCTTTTCTGCGTCAAGATGCGATCGCATTTGGTGGTGAGTTCCGCCCGAGGGTTCTCTGGGTTTTTACGGATGTTTTTTGACGGTAAATTTGCTATAATATCATGCCCAACGCTGCAAAATTGGGCGAAACCTATTCCCCAAATCGTTCCAGTGAAAAAACCAGGAAGCCGGAGAATTGTTCCCCGGAACGCTGGTGGCAAAGGGAGGGGAGGGGAAAGATAAAAAAAATGCGATCGCCATGTTAGCGGCAGAAAAGTTGGGGGTAGAATAACAGTAAGCAAACCGAACCGCAAGCGAGGGAGATTTATTCCCCCGCGCCTGCTAGAAAGCAGCCGGAAAGCCGACTCCAGACCGAGGGTGAAATGAACCGGTCTGGCAACCGAAGAAAAGGGAATGCGAGAGAAAGCGTCTCCGATATCGCAATGCAAGACCGCAGACCAATCGATTGGGGGCAAAAATTCCCCGAAAAGCGAGGGGAAAATTTCCGTAATCCCTGACCGAAACGCCAGTGAAAAAGCGGCGATAAAAAGCTGCCAGAAAGACCCTGGCGGGTGGGGAGAAATTGTCCGGGTTGAGGAGAAAAAAGCGATCGCTTTTTGGGCGAAAAAACCTGTAAAAAGCCCGAAATCGAGACCAAATATGGGCGATCGCACAGACTGGGTTTACCAACCCACGGGAAGAAGCGATCGCCGGAGGTTTTGGCGAGGCGATCGGCACTGTAGAGCGCCCAGGCGAAATTCAGTTCGAGTCGGTTCATTGTAAATTCAGGACAATGGGAGGAAAATCAAGCACCCGAAGGGATTGGCAGAAATTTTGGCCGATATCCGGAAGGCTCAAAGCCAGACCGAAACAGTGAAACGAGAGAAATAGTCACGCCAAACAAACCCCTTGTTATCCTACAGCGGGAGACGATCGCGAGTTAGGGGAAAGAGAGGAGAAATATCCACATTTACCCACATTTTTTACATTTGTTAACTTTATGTAATTTCTTATCGTTTTCCATAGTTTTTCATCCTTTTCGGTACTACCGCCCGCAGAAGAGGGATGCTAGAAAAAGAAGGTTTTCAGCACCAGAAAAACAGCGGCACAGATGGTGAATCTGAGGCCAACCTTCACCGCCGCGCATCAGTAGCGGCAAACCTGCTTATTTTATCCTCGCTCAATACCATAGGGAAACAAACACTCGAGTGTGATGTACTCAACTGACTGGACAATTACCGAAACCGAATTAGACCCCAACCGCACCGCCCACCAGGAAACCGTTTTTACCCTCGGAAACGGTTACTTGGGGACGCGAGGCACCTTTGAAGAAGGATATCCGGGCGGTCAAAATGGCACCTGGATTAACGGCGTTTACGACAAGATACCGATTGCCTTCACCGAACTGGCGAACTGTCCCGATTGGCTAGCGATCGCCATTTCCATTGGAGGAGAATACTTCAGCCTCGATCGCGGCGAAATTCTCCACTACCGACGAGAACTCGACATGCGGCACGGGATTCTCCGTCGCCAGATTCGCTGGCGCACTCCCCAGGGTAAAACCCTCGATTTGCACTTCGAGCGCTTTACCAGCCTTGCACAAGCCCATGTAGGAGCCATCCGAGTCTTCCTCACTCCCCTCGACTTCGAGGACACCATCGAGATTCAAGCCGGCATCAACGGCTATCCCGACAACCACGGCGTCAAGCACTGGAAATTGCTCGACCAGGGATTAGCCCATCTCGAGAAGCAAAACTATATCGATTCGGTAGCCTTACCCTTATTGCCGTCAAAATTCGACGCCGTGTGGTTGCATCTGACCACCATCCACAGCAACATCGAACTGGGGATGGCCACCCAACTGGTGGTCAAACAGGGCAATGGGGAAAAACGGCCCGTAGTGGCGATGAGCATTCCGGGATATCCCACCCTGACCACCAGCGTGGAGGCGCGTCGCGGGGAAACCGTCACCGCGAGCAAATATGTGACCCTGTACACCACCCGGGAAGCTGCCAATCCCGATCGCGCCGCCTTGAACAAACTGGCAAACTTAGACGATTACGAAACCCTGCGCCAAGGGCAGGTTGCCCAATGGGAGAAACTGTGGCAAGATTGCGATATCATCATCGAAGGCGACCCCAAAGCGCAACTGGCGATTCGCTATAACCTGTTTCAATTGCTGCAAGCCTCACCGCGCCACGATGACAGGGTGAGCATTCCCGCCAAGGCCCTGTCCGGGTTTGCCTATCGCGGTCATATCTTTTGGGACACGGAAATTTTTATTTTGCCGTTCCTGTCATACAGCCAACCGGATATCGCCCGCAACGTTCTCACTTACCGCTATTATACGTTGCCCGGGGCGCGACGCAAAGCGGCAGAAAGCGGTTACGAAGGGGCGATGTTTGCCTGGGAAAGTGCCGATACCGGGGATGAAGTGACCCCGCGCTGGGTGCCCGACGCGGAAGGGAAAGAACTAGTGCGAATTTGGTGTGGGGACATCGAACTCCACATTACCAGCGATATCGCCTATGCAGTGTGGCAATACTGGAAAGCCACCGGGGACGAGCAGTGGATGTTGCGCTACGGTGCGGAACTGATGCTGGATACGGCTAAATTTTGGGGCACTCGGGTAGAATGGAATCGCGATCGCGCCTGCTATGAAATCCGCGACACCATCGGGCCGGACGAGTATCACGACCATGTGGATAACAATGCCTTCACCAATTATCTGGTACAGTGGCATTTAGAAACCGCACTTTCTCTGTGGGAGCGCTTGCAAACCGCCCATCCCGAGATTGCTAGCGAACTGGGAACGCGCCTGGACCTCAGCGAAGCGCGACTGGCAAAATGGGCCGATATCGCGGCACGCATCTGGGTACCGTTCGATCCGGAAACCAAACTGATCGAACAAGCCGATCGCTTTTTCCAACTGGAATCTATCGATTTGGCCGACTACGAACCGCGCCAACAATCCATGCAAGCTCTACTAGGTATCGAAGGGGCTTCGCGGCGACAGGTTCTCAAACAAGCGGATGTGCTGATGCTGCTTTATCTGCTCGGCGATCGCTTCGATCGCGAAACCCTGGAGAAAAACTGGGATTACTACAATCCGCGCACGGATCATACCTACGGATCGTCCCTCAGTCCGGCTATTCACGCCATCCTCGCCTGCCATCTCGCTCGTCCGGAAGAAGCCTACGAACACTTGATGCGCGCCGCATTGGTGGATCTCGAAGACGTGCGAGGCAACGCCGGGGAAGGAATTCACGCCGCCTCCACCGGGGCGACTTGGCAAGCGGTGGTGTTCGGATTTGGCGGTTTGCGCTTTGGCGAGTACGGTCCGGGAGTATATCCGCATCTGCCCCCGGGATGGACGCGCCTGATGTTTAAAGTGCGCTACGGCGAGGACTGGTATCGGTTCAATATCACGCCCAAGGGGGTGAACTCGGAGTTGCTCACGCTTAATCCTATGATGTCGCAACACTTGCCTCGGGTGATGCCGACAATTCGCGGGGTTCTGTTTGACTTGGATGGCGTGCTGACCGATACGGCGGAATATCACTATCAGGCGTGGAAGTGTCTCGCCGATGAAGCGGGGATTGCGTTCGATCGCGCCGCAAATGAATCCATGCGGGGACTCTCGCGATCGGATTCTCTGGTGAAGTTACTCGGCGATCGCCAGGTGTCCGAGGCGCAAATGCAGGAGATGATGGATCGCAAGAATCAGTATTATGTGGAGTCCATCGCCCATATTTCCCCGGAGGATTTGTTACCCGGAACCGCCGAGTTTCTCGAGGAGTTGCGAAATGCCGGGATAAAAATCGCGATCGCCTCGGCGAGTCAAAATGCGCGCAGTGTGGTCGAACGGTTGGGCATCGCCTCGCAAGTGGATGCGATCGCCGATGGCTACAGCGTGGTGCGCTCCAAACCCGCCCCGGACCTGTTCTTGCACGCCGCCGAACAGTTGGGAATCGATCCGTCGCAATTGGTGGTGTTTGAAGATGCCGACTCCGGGATCCAAGCGGCGATCGCTGCCGACATGTGGGCCGTCGCCCTCGGACCGCCGGAACGGTTCCAACAGTCTCATCTCAACTTGCCCAGTTTGTCCGGCGTCTCCTGGGCCGATCTGCGCGGACAACTGACAAGGGTGGAGCGATCGCATCCCACCCCCCATCGCCCCCGCAACCTCAATCCTCCGACCCTTCCGTCGGTAACCGTTTAGCCGCCGGCGTCAACTAAGCCATCCGCTGCTCGGGGTTTTTACCCACCCAGGTCAGGAGACACAGCTCTCCTGACCCTCTTGTGGTTCTTCGCCAAATGTAAAGTTTTGTGACAAACAGGAGACAAATAAGTAAAAATACGGTAAAGCTTAACAGCAGTTCGGGGGAGGCGACCCGAAAGCCAATCTGCTGAAAGTCAATCGCAATGCGGATTTACAGCGCCCGGAGAGGGGCAAAAAAATCTGGCAAAAAAAATTTTTCTTTACCCCCTTGACATCAGTGAAAGCACTGAGCTATGATGAATCCAACGGAGCGAAAGGAAAGGGCAGCCAAGCGGTTGCAAGCCGCGCCCAATCTCCCGCCCAGCGGATTCGCGATTCGGAAGTTCAATTCCGAAACCCCCACAGAGGGGAATGGCGAACCCAAAGGCTCAGCTCCAACCTCAAATATACCATTAGGGTGCAACAAAAACATGAAAAAGGTCGAATTTTCTCCAAAATTCTCCCCCAATCAGGGTTCCTCCCCTACCCCCTAGCGGCATAAAAAAGACAGTGCCTCCAGTGCGCTTCATCTCGGAAAGGGGAAAAAAGTTTTCTATTACTTCCGAATGAACGCTTCGTGATAAGAATCCCGGTCAAGTTTGCGTTGTCTGTGATAGGATAAAGAAGAAAGACGTAACAGACCGGTGAAAACACTCCCGAACAGCAAAGGGATAAACCGGAAGTAATACCAGCGTTCATTGTTCACCCTCGGTCTGGGTTAGAGAATCTCTAACCCAGTTTTTTTTTGTCGGTAAAGCGCCACCCCGAGAACATCCCAATGAACTAGCAGAAATTGGATGTGGAATAGCAGATGAGAATCGGCGAAGCGAGGGTTAAACCGAGGGTTCCGCTCTCCGTTCCCCTTTCCCTGCTATAACGGAAGAAGCATATCGGCTATTTTAGTGGTGCATTTTCCATGACTTTGGGACAACGAATGGCTTCTCGAATCGAAAAAAATTCTCTGAAAAAACGGCTAGCCTATTGGTTAGAAACCCACTGGGTGAATCCCGCCTACGCCGGATGGTTGCTGGGAGGATTAACCTTATTTTTCTTTGGCGCTGCAACCAACACAATGGCGGGTTGGTTGTATGTGATTAGCGGCGTCAGTTGCGCCATTTTAGGTTTTGCGGCGATTTTGCCCTGGCGATCGCTGCAGGAATTGACCCTGCATCGGCGACCCCTCGAACCGGTGAGTGCGGGGGAGAATTTAACCGTAGAAATCGAAGTAGAAAATCGGTCTAAGCACAAGAAAACCTTGTTGCAAGTGCGGGATATGATTCCCTTTGTGTGGGGAAAACCCATCCAAGCGGCGATCGAAGAAATCCCGGAGAACAATACGTATCGGTGGGTGTATTCTCTACCCATGCAGCGGCGCGGAATTTATCGTTGGCACGAAGTGCAAGTGAGAAGCGGGACGCCGTTGGGGTTATTTTGGTGTCGCCGATCGCGCCATGCCCCCGCCACGGCAATTGTCTATCCCGAGGTTCTACCTCTCACTACCTGTCCCCTAGTCGATCGCATGGGGGCGGAAGATAGCTTTCTCGTCCACAGCGATCGGCGGTTTAACATGGCCACTGAAGGGATTACCCGCACCGTGAGACCCTACCGGATTGGCGACCCCACCCGGTTGATTCACTGGCGCACCAGCGCCCGCTATGGGGAACTGCGAGTGCGAGAATTGGAAACCGCCACCGGGGGACAGGAGTTAATCGTCGCTCTCGATAGCACCAGCAGTTGGGATTTAGAGCAGTTCGAACAAGCCGCGATCGCCGCTGCCTCCTTGTTCTTTTATGCCGATCGCGCCCAGCTCAACGTGCGACTATGGACTGCAGGCAGCGGCTTGATACATGGCAATCACCAAGTGCTAGAAGCCTTGGCCGCCACCGATGCGGGAGAAGATGCGATCGCGGGAGAACCGCCCTTTTTACCGTTAATTTGGCTCACCCAAAATCCTCACAATCTCGATCGCTTACCCCGGGGCAGTCGCTACGTCTTGTGGCCGCGATCGCAAGCGGAAACGGGCACAATCCTAGCCAACACCAATTTTCCCGGCATCGAAATCCTCCCGGATAAACCCCTGCAGCTACAGTTACAGTCCGCCTTGCCCTAAGTGCTACCCCGGAAGAGGCGCGATCGCGCAAAACTATAAGTGCGACTGCGGGATTTATTTATAGCCCCCCTTTTTAAGGGGGGTTGGGGGGATCCCAAAGCATCTGACGGTGAAAAGGCGATCGCCCCCATAAAATGTTTAAAAAAATCTGTAGTTTGGCAAAAGAGAGTAAGGGATGAAGTAACATAAAACAAGTATTCGCACGGGGGGAACGCCCATGAATCGTGAGGAGTCCCGTTCAGACAACCGTCAATATGTGTTGGTCACTTTTGCTCCGATCCAAGGATTTATCGAAAAATCCCGCAAATTGCGCGACCTATACGGGGCATCTTTGATATTATCTTATCTGAGTCGAGCAATTATCCAAGCGGCGCAAGAGAAAGGGGTAGAAGTGATTTCCCCAGGATTGCCCAAAATTGCCAAAGGAATGCCCAATCGGATTTTGCTGCGCGGCGATTTTCCCGAAGAAACGGCCCGCCATGCGTTGCTGGATGCTTGGGGGAAGGTATTAGAACAATGTCGCCGCAGACTGGAAGAAAAAATTGCCCGGGAGGGGGCGATCGCGGGAAATTCGCTTATACCTGGAAACCCGAATGGGAGAAATGGAAAAAGCACACCTGGAAGGTGTTTTGGGGACAAGGAGAAACGCCAGAAAAAGCCAAACTACAGTTAGAAAACCGCAAACTGTCTCGGCGATGGACAGCGATGAATTGAATGGGGAATAGTTCGAGTCTCAGCGGCGCTGATGCGATCGCCTATCCGCGATTAGAAGCGCCAGATATTAACCCAAAACATGGATTTCCCCCACAGGAAACCGAGGAAATCGAGCGGTTTTACCACATCCTCGCCCAGATATTCGACGGACCGCAATCTCCGGGACAAACCGACAGCGAAAACCCGGAAATCGAAGGGAAATTTATTGCAGAAAACGAACGATTGAGCATTCTCGAATTAGTCAAGCGGTTAGTGACTCACGCTCAATTTGGTCGGCCCATTGGAATTGCGCCTCCGGAACGGTTTAAAGATATCAATCGCAAAAGCGATGCAGGAACCTCCTACTGGTCCGGGTGGTTTATGGGAGATGGAGATAAAATGGGCGATTTGCTGCAAAAATCCCTAGAACTGGGTGGGGATGCAGGAATTCGCGAATTTAGCCGACTCCTGCGCCAGTGGGGAACCGACTTATACGAGTTAATTCCCCGCGACTTGGGGCGGATGATTTATGCTGGCGGCGATGACTTTTTCGGCATTCTTTATCGAGGAGAACCCGAACAAATTTCCGGCCAGCAAGTCCTAGAGCAATTGAAAGAATTGCATGCAATTTGGAAGGGATTACAGCAACAATTATATCCGTTAATTAAAGAAAATGCAACTCTGAGTTTGGGAGTGGTCTGGGTAGGCGGTAGCGTTCCGCAACGAGATGGATTGCAACATTGTCGGGAAACCCAAGACCGGTTTAAAAAACGAGGACGCGATCGCATTACCATTCGAGTGGTTTTCAACAACGGGCAGTTCGTGGAATAAACGACTCCCTGGGACTATTTGCAGATATTAAACGCCTATCAAGACCTAGATGGCGAGTCGAATTGGAGTCACGTGTATCGCGACCTAGCGCAACTCAAATCCCGTCATGCCGTTGGATTGAGTGCCAATGACTTAGACTCTTTCGATGACAATACGATTCTGGATTTTTGCACGGGAGCATTGCAATTTTTCGAGATTTACTTTCCCGGTTGGAAAGAAACCCTGAAGCAGAATCGCCAGCAAATTTTTTCCGCTGCCCAAAGCGATCGCCAAAGAAATTGCGAACTGATTCACTGGATCGATAATTTAATCCAAATCGGTTGGCACCTGCTGTCCTAACCCCTTCCCTAGGAGACCGAATCCATGTTTGAATACCAGATAAAAATTCGCCCGTTAGGGGCAATGTATGGGAGTACCGGCGGCTTTTTGTCCCCAGAAAACCTAGTGGGGCGTTCCGGGGCCAAATTTCCCCCCGATGCCGCCACATTAGCCGGCCTATTTTTTAGCGCTCATTATCGCAATCCCACGGTCAAACAAGAACTGAAAGAACAGTTGTACGTTACTGGTCTATTTTGGGCAGAACAAGGGACACCCAATAAAATTATGGTTCCCATTCCTTGGACAATTGTCATTGGCGAAAAAAGTAGGGATAGATGGGAAATACAGTGGGAAAATGGCGAACTCATTTGGCATCAGCAAACCCCCGAACTCGACCCGGACTATACCTGGCAATCGATTACCAATTGGGATGATATAACCGCCATTTTCAAGAATAGAGAAAGTGGCAAACCGCCCTGGACTTTCGCGCCCTGTTTGCATCCGCAGATGAAAAAAACGAACGCAGCGTCCTGCAAGAAAGCGGCTTATTTTTGGAAAATACCGTGCAAATGCATCCCGAATTTGAGTTAGTTTATCTGTCCACCTATCCCCTGGAATCGGGATGGTATCGGTTTGGGGGCGAGAGTCATTTAGTAGAAATCGAATGTGGGGAATTGAAAGGCAAAATGCGAAACCTGTTAGAACAGCCAATAGAGCGAACATTTGCCTTAATTGTGCCCGGCGTGTGGGGGTCGAATCGATTTTCCTATCGTTCTCCCGATCGCGCCCATTGCGAGGATTTTCCCCACACCCTGCAAATGCTCACTGACAAACCGATTCCCTATCGCTACAGTGCGGGAGGACAATTGGGACGGGGGCGCTATGCAGTACCCGCCGGCAGCGTTTATGTATTAGAAAAACCCCTAAACAAATGTTGGTGGGAATGGCCGAAAACATGGTTTCCGCAAAATGGATTGTTCAAGCATGTGGGCGGCGGTTTGTGCTTGCCGATCGCCGTTCCCGGATTAGAAGAGCGTAACAGCAAAGGAGTGGCATAATGTATCGCAAAGGTTACGGGATTATTGAAACCCTCGCCCCCTTGCATGTAGGGGCAACCGCCGGAGAAGAAACCGGAAATTTGAACCTAATTTTCCGCGACCAATTTACTCAAACCGGGATTATTCCCGGAAGTTCGATTCGCGGTCGATTGCGATCGCAACTGTATTTGTCCGGCGAAGAAACTCGAGCAGAAGACTGGTATGGGCGGCCCGCACAGCGCGATCGCGACATTCAATTCGAGTCGCGGATTAAAATCGAACAAGCGTCTCTCTTGTGGTTGCCCGTCTTTTGTCCCGGACAACCGATTGTCTGGGTTTCTTGTCCGCGATTGCTGCGCCGCTATCAGCGAATTGTCGGCAATTTGCAGCAAAACAATCCCAACAATATTCCCAAACCTTACACCAGTTCTAAAGCACTGAAAGGACGAGAATTAACCACCAAAAAAAGCGCAAAAAAAAGCCGATGGCCAAGAAGTGTTCTTCTTCAACTTTGGGTTTGTCACCGTAAAGAAACCCCAAGAAGACTTATCCCCCTGGTTCCCCCTAGATACCCTGTGAAGCGACGGCGACACCAACAACCTGCCCGCCCTGGTGGTGGAGGATAAAGACATAGGAATGATTCACGATATGGCCCTCTATCGCCAAAGTCGAGTGGCGCTGAAAAAAGAGCAAAAAGTGGTAGACGATCGCGCCTTTTTTAACGTAGAAGCTTTACCCGAAGGAACCCTGCTGGTCTTCCCCTTTGGCATCAAAGACAGCGAAACCAGCGAGGACAAATTAGACTGGAAACCCCTGGATAATGACACCGAAGGGTATATATACCTTGGCGGTTTGGAATCCGTGGGATTCGGTCACTGCTATCTGACGATTAAGGGGCTATAACAATGGCATTATATGATTACAACCTGGATAGAATCGCCCAAAAATTGGTACTGGACTATCGCGATAAACAAGTGCTGAATGAATCCCATAAAATGCGACAAACCGCCGCCTTTGGATTGGAGCGATTTTGGGGCGAACATTTGCGATTGTTAGGCAAAGCTGACACCCGGGATGCGGGAGAATATTGGCGGGATACTTGGGGAGAATTAGTCCGGATTATGGACAAAGCCGGCATCGCGGTGCCCAACGATCGCGTAGACCCCAACAATACCCAACAAGTGCGAGAAATGGCAGAAAAATTCTGGGACGAAGAGCAATTTCCCCGAGACGATCGCCAATATACCCTCGCCGTCCTCATTCAACTGTGCGATCGCCTGGTTTGGTAGACCCAACGTTACAAGAAAAAAGACGACCTGAAGGCAAAGAAACCCCCCCAATGAACCATAAAGAAATTCCCTTAATGTTTCAATAAAAAATTGCCATAAGCTGCCAACTACAGCGCAATCAAGCTGACGAAAACCATCCCGCTTATCAGTGGAAAAATGAATGGACGCAACTCTATCCCAAATCCCCCTTTCAACCCCTACAACCCCCACCTTCAACTAAACCCAATCCCTTCGCCCGTCCGCCGAAACCAGCCACCCTGCCCGCCACCCGCCTCCACTCGCTTTTTGCAATTTCTCGCCCAAGACAGCGACTTTACTCGCATTTGGTAATCAGAGGTAATCAAAATTATGGCAACTTGGATTCTCACCATTGGCGATAGCGACGTCCAACTAACCACAGACCACAATTGGATTGATTTGTACGAACAGGTAGCGGAAAATTCCCCCTTAAAACTCTGCGAAAATTTGAGACCCCCCCGCAAGAAGATGAAACCACCAATCTCTATCCGGTTCCCGCCAGAGCTTTGGGATTAGTCTATCATTCCGAGGTACTCGATAACTATTGGCAAGACTTGGCTTTTCCCTTGCTCGATACCTTCCGCCAAGTCTTTGAAAACGGATTAGCCACCCCCACTCGCATTATCATCTTGCTCACCGACCAAACCCAGATTTTTAACGACGACCAACAAGAAGAGTCAGACTGTCCCTTTTGGCAAGATACCATCACCTTGCAACCCATTTTGCAGCGCTATTTTCAGCAGCATTTTCCCACAAAACCGGAATTTCATACCATTTCTGTTTCCCCCAATCCGAATGAGGAATACCCGGTGGGAATAGATAATTGGGAGGAAATGGTCAAACAGGTGGATGCAGTATTGAAAGAAGCACAGAGCAAGCAAAACCCTCCCCCAAATCAACTCGCCTACGTCAGTCACCAAGCTAGCACGCCGGCTATTTCTTCCGCCGTGCAATTCCTCACTCTCAGTCAGTTTGACCCAGTTTTTGGTCAGCAATCGATTTTATGGCAAAGACTACGAGATTAAATCCACTCCCACCCTCATCGAAAGTTCTCGCTACTGGTGCGGATTGCAACTGCAAAAAGCGCAGCGGTTAATCCTCATCGGTCAACCTGGGGCTGCATTAGAAATGCTCCGCCAATTGCCCGAAATTGACGGGAAAATTATCGAAGAATTGCAACTCCTGGTCAATCAGTTTAATATGAAAGCTAACCCGAAAACTACCGATAGTTATCGCGAATTTAACCCCCCAGAAGTGGCGCAGCGAATTCGCGATGCCCTTGACATTATCGAGATTTTGTTAAAAAATGAAAGCTACGCCCTGGCTATTGCCATTTTGGCTGCAGCCCACGAAACCTTTCTGAAAGCAGCTATTTTGCATTTGGTTTCTCAATTGCCGAAAAAGCTGGATATCCTCAATTATAAAGGGCATTTGATTCAGCTTTCTCTGGGAGAATTGCTGGTTTGGGACAATCGCGGATTGTGTCTGCGATCGCGCACAGACTTGCAGAAAATTATGCAGCAAAAACAGCCGGGGGTGCAGGTTTCTGATTTTTCTACCTTTATTGATGCAGACCGAGAGTTATCGGATTTAATCCGGTTTGTTGAGCCATCAACGAATGACCGCAACTGGTCAAATTATCTGGGTCGCCAAAAATCCTGGACTTTGGCCAATATTCAGTCCCGCTATTTTGCTCCAAACAATGAGCAATTGATAAAATGGTTGTGGAATTTTGACCAATTGCAGGGGTTTTCTCTTTGGAAATTGATGGATTGGATGGGGATTTACAAACGCGATCGCGAACAAGACAAGCGCAATCAACTGATGCACAACCGGCGAGGCGTTAGCAAAGCTGATGTTAACTCCTATTTACAAGGAAATCCAAAACAAGAGGAGTTGCAACCGGGAGATGATATCATGCAGCAGCGGCTTTTCCTTCATACCCGCGCGCATCCATCGATTCGGCCAAAGATAACTTATCCATGCAGTCGGCCAACAGTGCGATCGCAATTAAAGCTTCATCGGTATGACGCCGCCGATTCAGCTTCAATAACAATGCCCGAGAATTGTGCAATTTTGCCGCCACGATCGCTTCAGCATTGCAGCAGTCAAAGACCACCATATGACTCACCCGATTAGCGGAAACTTTTACTCGCACTTCGCAAGTGTATAACCCCTGAAACTGCTGATTTTTTCACTTTTAAATACGACCCTCGATTGGTAATATATCACCTCGTCATCAAATCGTTCCACAAATGTTCTGGATGAGCAACGGGAAAGGAAGGGGGATTGAGACTAGACCCCCGGGTAAGACGGCGAGAAGGCACGCCAGAAGGAGAAAAGCCCCCGGAATAACGCAGTTGCATCGGTGGCAGCACATATACTTTTTCTCGCACGAACCGATCGCCGCGAAAAGGGGTGAGTTTAAACGATGCCTCACATCGAACCCCTGCTGGGTCTGCCTCCAGGGGTGGCAATGGCAAAATCATCGCCGTAGCGCACCAGATGCAGTCCCGCCGCCAAACAGCGACGGTCAACTTTAGTGAGATACAAATTCGCCAAGACCCCAGACAGAAACGCCCCTTGCAACCCTCCTTGGCCGAAATTTCGGTACGGTCCGCGAATCACAATTCCGGCGGTCAGTTGCCCGAGGAGTAATTCCCGCCAAACCCGAGGCACAACTGCTCCATTTGGGTCAGCAACAGCGCCCAGCGCAGGTTATCGAAGAATAATGCGATACTCCCAGCAATAGCCAACCGGGGTGACGCAGCGGCCCGGGAACTTGACCAAAACACCACCCTTTCGTATGCTAAAAACACTTTCCCCATGAGAAAATTCGATAAAAGAGAACCGAAATGAAAGTCAAAGCCGCAGTGGCCCACGCGCCCAAACAACCGCTCACCATCGAAATGGTGGACATCGAGCCTCCCAAAGCGGGAGAAGTGCTGGTAGAAATCAAAGCCACCAGCGTTTGTCATACCGATGCCTATACCCTATCCGGCGCGGATCCGGAAGGGCGATTTCCCACCATTTTAGGCCATGAGGGAGCGGGGGTGGTAGCAGAAGTCGGACCGGATGTCAAGAGCCTAAAAGTGGGCGATCGCGTCATACCCCTTTACGTCCCCGAATGTCGCCAGTGCAAATTCTGCTTATCCGGAAAAACCAACCTCTGTCAAGCCATCCGCGACACCCAAGGGCGCGGCGTCATGCCCGATGGCACCAGTCGCTTTTCCGTCGGCGGCACCAAACTGTATCACTACATGGGCACTTCCACCTTTGCCAATTATACCGTATTGCCCGAAATTGCCCTGGCCAAAATTCGCGACGACGCCCCCTTTGATAAAGTATGCCTAATCGGATGTGGCGTCACCACCGGTATCGGTGCCGTCATCAACACCGCCAAAGTCCAAGTCGGCGATAATGTAGTAGTATTCGGACTCGGTGGCGTGGGTTTAAATGTGATTCAAGGTGCCCGAATGGCAGGGGCGAATAAAATAATCGGCGTAGACATCAATCCCGACAAAAAAGCGAGGGGCGAAAAACTGGGCATGACCCATTTTGTCAACCCCAAAGAAATCGAAGGCGAATTAGTTCCCTATCTCGTCAACCTCACCGACGGCGGGGCAGATTTTTCCTTTGAATGCATCGGCAATATCAACCTAATGCGCCAAGCTTTAGAATGCTGTCATAAAGGATGGGGGACTTCCGTGATTATTGGCGTCGCCGGTGCGGGAGAAGAAATCTCCACCCGCCCCTTCCAACTGGTTACCGGACGCAATTGGAAAGGCAGTGCTTTCGGCGGCGCAAAAGGACGCACCGATGTGCCGAAAATTGTAGACTGGTACATGGAAGGAAAAATAATCCTCGATGATTTTATCACCGAAGTAATGCCGATTGAAGACATTAACAAAGCCTTCGATTTAATGCACGAAGGTAAATCGATTCGTAGCGTATTAACCTTTTAATTAAGGGTGCAAAATAAGCATGCACATTTATTGGGGGGGGGAGGCGGAGCCTCGGGCGGGACGTTCCCAGGCTGGAGCCTGGAAACGAGTTCAGGGGGGAACGAGTTCAAAATCGATTTGTAGCGTATTAACCTTTTAAACGTTCCCCCGCAATCTCCTTCCAGCATCGGCTGGGAACGCCCCCGAGGCTTTGCCTCAAACCCAAGCAAAAAAGCCAATTGTCCTTCTCAAGACAACCCACTCAAATGAGCCTAAAAAAACTCAGTCAATCCACCTGTTTTGGCGGAGAAGTAGCGTACTACAGCCATCCCTCGGAATCCTGCCAAAGCGAAATGAAATTTTCCGTATTTCTGCCCCCGCAGGTGAGAGAGAAACCCGTTCCCATTCTGTATTTTCTCTCTGGTTTAACCTGCAGCGAAGAAAACTTTATGGTGAAAGCAGGGGCGCAGAAATATGCCGCCGAAGCGGGAATCATGCTGGTGGTTCCCGATACCAGTCCCCGCAATACTGGCATTCCCGAAGAAAACAAAGATTGGGATTTGGGAACCGGAGCGGGATTTTATCTCGATGCGACTCAATCCCCCTGGAACCAACACTATCGCATGGGAAGTTATGTGGTAGAAGAATTGCCCGCTCTGATTGCTGATAATTTTCCCGTAGAAGCGAACAAACAAGGAATTTGCGGTCATTCAATGGGGGGACATGGGGCGCTGATTTGTGCCTTGAAAAATCCGCAAAAATACCGTTCCGTTTCTGCATTTGCCCCGATCGCCGCCCCGATGCAGTGTCCTTGGGGCAAAAAAGCGTTTTCCAACTATCTGGGAAGCGATCGCCACGCCTGGCGCAACTACGACGCCAGCGAACTGATTCGCACCCATCAATTTCCCGGAATCATTCTCATCGATCAAGGAACCGCCGATACCTTTCTAACCCAAGGACAACTGCTTCCCGAGGTCTTCCAGCGCGCCTGTGTGGAAGTGGGACAACCCCTGAACCTGCGGATGCAAGCAGGTTACGACCACAGTTACTATTTTATCTCCACCTTCATCGAAGCACATATCCGCCACCATGCTGCAGCCCTAGGGTAAAAAATGCGGTACAATGCAACTGTAAGCGACTTTGGGGAGAATGATTCCATGACAGCGAACCCAGAAACCCTATCCACAGACAAAAATTTAGCGGCGATGAAAAAATTCGCCGAACAATACGCCAAGCGCACCGGCACCTATTTTTGTGCTGATTTATCCGTCACTGCAGTCGTGATTGAAGGATTGGCAAAACACAAAGATACCTTGGGTGCGCCTTTGTGTCCCTGTCGTCATTACGAAGACAAAGAAGCGGAAGTAAAAGCCACCTACTGGAATTGCCCCTGCATTCCCATGCGCGAACGCAAAGAATGCCACTGCATGCTATTTTTAACACCGGATAACGATTTCGCCGGGGAGCAACAAGAAATCCCTATGAGCGAACTTGAATCCGCGCGAAGCAGCATGTAAATTTTCCCAGTTTTATGGAGTTTACAGCCGCAATTTTGACCCATTTTGAGGTAATTAACTCGTTCCCAGGTTTTGCCTGGGAACGCCCTCTCCGAGGTTCTACCTCCTAGAAAAATCAAGCATCTTATCCCTTTTTTGACGTAACTTTGATTGGTTCTACCGTTCCATGTCTGAACCCATTCCCCGAGAATTTTGGCAAGGCGTCGCCCAATTTAACCAACAAGAATTCTATGCCTGTCACGATACCTTAGAAGCATTGTGGATGGAAGCTGCCGAACCGGAAAAAAAATTCTATCAAGGCGTGCTGCAAATTTCAGTGGCTCTCTATCATCTGCGCGATCGCAATTGGCGTGGGGCAGCCATTTTACTGGGCGAAGGGATAAATCGCCTGCGCCACTACCAGCCCTCTTATTATAACATCAATGTCACCCAATTCATCGAAGAAAATGCAGAAATTTTGAGCGCCCTGCAACAATCCGGCCCGGAGAATATCGACATATTCGCCCAGCAGTTATTTGCAGCAGAAACCGCCAATCCTACTGCCAATACCCACAGCTTGCAATTGCCCATCTTGGTAAAGCAAAATTGAGCTACGTAACATGTAAAATACATTTTGTATATCGCCCCGAGGAGCAACAAATACTCCCCGTAGGCTACCCAGGCGCGATTTCAATCGCCTATATTATACCACCCAAGTGGCCAAATAAGCATCCGTTCCGCCTAACGGACTGGAATTCATCGCATCAGAAGTAGTCGCCACATTGGGAGAACTCACCGTCCCAAAAATAGCCGCGCGATTATTGCCCACTGCAAAGCCATTCACCGTACCTTTTGCTCCATCAGTATCGCCCGAGGCGGTGAGAGGAGTCCAGAAATTGCGGGTGGTAAAATCGGCAGAAACGCCCAAAACCGCCATTTCTCCTTTAGTATAATTGCCCACCGATGCCCCATTAATCGTTTGTGCGTCGCGATTTTTCAGGGTTGCAGCAGAGGAACCGCCGATATACACCCGTCCCCCGTCATCCACCGCAATGGAATTGGGGGTGAAACTATTGGCAGCACCGGAACTGAGCCGAGTGGCGATAAATTGACCCCGCTCGATCGCCCCAGTAGTGCTATCCAGTTTCGCAAAGAAGGTAAAGGAACCGCTACCCGCACCAGACAGGTTATTATAATTATCCTCCTGAATCAGTCGGCTACCTAGAGCGATCGCAATATCATCCCCATCGCGGGTATAGACATTATTGCCGCCATCGGTTTTGCCGAGGAAATACAAACTACCATCAGAAGCGATCGCCAGTCGTTCCCCGCGCGAATCGGCTCCTAAACTTTCCCCCGTCACCTGGGCCGCACTATAATCCCAGGCATCCCACACTTCGGTTAAACTACTATCTAATCCGCGCACGAAAGGCGTTTGCAGTTCGTCACTCACTTGAGCGTAACCCGTAACATACACCTGATTGCTGGTGGGATGAATCGCGATATCCCCAGGGCGAATATCCGTGCCGCTTAACGTGGATGTCGCCAGTTGAGTGCCGCTGGAATTCCACAATGTGACTGTATCGGTGCTTTCGGTTAAAGTGGCAATTGTGCCATCATTAGCGATCGCCACCCGATCGAACAGTCCCGGTTGCGATCGCAGTTCCGTGGCCCCGTCACTGGCGAACAGCTTCATCCCAAAATCCCCCACCACCGCGACTTCACCACTGTCGCGATCGATATCCATATCCTTAACATCCGTGCCTAAATTCGTGCGAGAAAGCAGAGTTTCCCCGCCTTCCGAGAAACGCAACAACTGCGCCGCACCTGCGATATTCCCCGCCACCACGATCGCGTTATCCACCGGGGAAATCGCCGCCGCACTGGCTGCATCATCCCCCGCACCGCCTAAGTAGCTAGCATACGCGAGCGGCAAATCGTTGGGAGCGTCATCGTCTACAATCTCTAAAGCAGCAGCCGTCTGGCTTCCCAAACTCGCCCCGCCCATGACGTTAGTGAGGGTTAAATCCACGGTTTCGAGAGTTTCGCTAGCGGTATCGTTAGCGATCGGCACCGATACCGTCTGCGCCGTGGTTTCTCCATCGGCAAAATTCACGGAAATTGCCGCATTCGTATAGTCGCTGGGAGCGATAGCCGTGTTATCGTTAAAGGTAACATCGGCACTCACTGCGCCATTGCTCCCCCCCGTGCGCGTGACGGTGACGGCGGAAATCGCCGTGCCATCTTCTTTCACGGTAAAGGTCGGCGCACTAAAGGCTAACGTCCCCGGCGCACCAGCGATCGCATCATTATCCACAATGGTCGCGGTGGCCGTATTCTGGCTGCCCAAGCTTGCCCCACTGCTGAGAACGCTCAAACTTAAATTCACCGTTTCGTTGCCTTCTACGTCACTATCCTCTACAATCGGTAAGCTGACGGTTTGAGTGGTTTCGCCGGCGGCAAAATTCACCGCGATCGCATCCGCCGTATAATCCGCTCCCGCCGTCGCCGTATTGTCGCTGGGAATTACACTCGCACTCACCGCACTACTGGTGTCGCCACTGCGCGTCACCGCGATCGATGCCGTGCCGTCTCCTTCATTCACCGTATAGCTAGCCGCATCAAAAGCTAACGTGCTGCTGGTCGTCGGCGTGGTAGGAGTTGTGGGAGTTGCGGGTGTGGTAGGGGAGATGGGCGGCACATCGAGCGGGGGTAACGGCGGCAAAGTGGTGGGCGTTTCCGCCTCGGAAGAAGTGGGAGAGAAGGGAAGAAACTCCGTGCGAGAAATGGCACTGGCACTCGTATCCGCCACAATGGCTAAATAGTCCCCCGTACCCCTATCTTGAATTATCGTCTGTCCGCTATAGTCGTCCGTGCCGTCAAAGATGTTTAACTCGTCAAACGTGAGTCCACCCATCAACTCGATGCGATCGCTCCCCCGTTCGAAATCCAGAATCCAATCCGCCTGCGCCACAGTTGCGCCCCCAGTGGATTGAAATCCGGTGGCGTCATCGCGCCTCGCGATCGCAAAGATATCGCTTCCCTCGCCCCCAGTGAGGGTATCTGCCCCCAAGTCGCCATACAGGGTATCGTTCCCCAAGTCACCAAACAACCGATCGCGATCGCGCCCCCCATGCAAGCGATCGTTTCCCTGTCCGCCACGTACCGTATCCTCCCCTTGATTGCCATTCACCTCATCGTCCCCCTGATTTCCATTCAGAAAATCATTCCCCCCCAATCCCAGAAGATTGTCATTGCCTTCTAAGGCCAAAATATATTCCGCTTGGGCGTCAGTTGCCACAAAACTTTCCGCATTTTGCGTCAGATAATACGCCGCATCATATCCGGAAATCGGCTGTCTTCCTTCCCGCTGTCCGAACAGTTGGAAATGTTGAAATCCCGAGCTGAAATTCCCCGCACTCACCGCACTTTGCACGTCAGGATAGAGGGCTAAATAGTCGCTCTCACTGACGAAAGCAGTTACCCCACTCAAGTTAGAAAAACTCATGGTTAATTCTCTCTACGTCGAATTTGGATGTTGCTTGACTTACCTCGACGCACCCTGGTGATATAATGTCCCGATCGATCGTTGCCAAACAAATTAGTCCTTGTCATGCGGACTATAGCGCTGTCGCCCCTTCGCGCTTTGCCTTTGCCTCGGCGCGATTTTAATCGCTTCTTGGATACTCTATTCCCTATCACACCTTAAGTTTCTCCCCACTGCCATCCGCAGGATTACTGAATTTAGATAAAAACAGGTAACAAGATCGACCAAATTGGTATAATGAAGCGACCGACAGAGGAAACTCTATCGGTGAGAGAAATATCTTTAGTTATTCTCGCCTCATACCTGGCAATCCGGATAAACTTTCATCAAGAGATACTCAATTTGACCCTTGACCTCCGGAGGGAATCTCACCTTGGGGGGTGGTGCGGAGTGCAGCATCGGTGCAGGGACGCCGGAAAACCAGAGGTAGCGATCGCCCCTTCCCCGAGGAGGCAGGATCCAGCGCCCCGCCCCCATCCTGCAACCGGGGGATCCGAGAGGAGGATGCCAGGGCAGGAAAAATCGGGTAAAGCGATCGCCCTTCCGGGGAACCGAAACTTCTGCGCTACAGCAGCCGTCAGAACCGACAGAGCATTGCCGAGGGCAGTTTTCCCCGCCACTGCTCCGGATAATAGATGGGTAGAATTGGCTAAACTACCAATAGGACAACAAATCAGATCGCCATCTGATTCGCTGCCTGAGCAATCATTGTTCCTGATAGAACATACAACCGTTATGATGCCCTCTGCTCGATTTCGTTCTTCACAGATTTTGCTGCACTTGGGGTTGGCGTTGATAATGCCGATCGCCATCAGCAGCGCGATCGCCACTCCCACCGTCTCGCAACCCGCCGCGACCGACTCTCGCGCCTTACGAGTGCGCGCCGATATCCAAGAAGCGGACTCCACAACCGGCATTGTCACCGCGCGCGGTAACGTCCGAATCAACTATCCGGCGCGCAACATGCAAGCGAGTGCGGCCCAAGCGCAATATTTTAGTCGAGAGCGCCGCATCGTCCTCAGTGGCAACGCCTATGTGGTGCAAGAGGGGAACAGCATCCGAGGCGAAACCATCACCTACCTGATCGACGAAGGCCGATTTATCGCCCTTCCGGAGCAAAACCAACAAGTGGAATCCATTTATTTAGTCCCCGAGTCCAATAATGCCTCGACGCCATAAGCACTGCCCCCGCGCCAGAGGACTCCACCGCGCGCGAGGGGCAAATTCTCCCTCTCTCCATTTGCGCTTCGCATTCCCCGAGATTCCCAGTGGTGAAAATTTGGTTAGAAAACATTCACAAATCCTATGGCAAGCGGGTTGTAGTCAACCGGGTCAGTCTTTCCGTCTCCCAAGGAGAAATCGTGGGGCTGCTCGGACCCAATGGGGCCGGGAAAACCACTACATTTTATATCGTCACCGGATTGGAAAAACCCACCCACGGCAGGGTTTGGCTCAACGATCGCGACATTACCACGTTGTCGATGCACAAACGCGCCCAACTTGGCATTGGATATTTAGCCCAAGAACCCAGTATTTTTCGCAATCTCAGCGTCCAAGATAATATTCTCTTGGTCCTCGAACAAACCCAGGTGCCCCCCTGGCAGTGGGAACAGCGTCTCAACCTTCTCCTGCGCGAGTTTCGCTTGGAAAAAGTGGCCAAAACCAAGGGCAAATACGTGTCTGGCGGCGAGCGACGACGCACGGAAATGGCTAGAGCACTGGCCACTCGCGGTAGCGGACCGCAATTTTTGCTCCTCGACGAACCCTTTGCCGGCGTCGATCCGATCGCCGTGTCGGAAATGCAGCAAATCGTCGCTACCCTACGCGATCGCGGTATGGGCATCCTGATTACCGATCACAATGTCCGCGAAACCCTCGCCATCACCGATCGCGCCTACATTATGCGCGACGGGCAAATCCTCGCCTCCGGTACCCCAGAAGAACTTTCCACAAATCCTCTGGTACGGCAATATTATTTAGGGCAGCACTTTCAGTTTTAGGAGAATTCTATCAAATTGGCATTTCGCAAGCCCTCACCCGCAGTCAAATAGCCCCTCCCCCTAGGCGATCGCCGATGACACCCCCAGACTCCTCACACCCAAGATGAATGCCAAACCCTTGAAATCAGTTCGTTCCCTCAGTTGGTGGCTATTTAGAGGTTCGGTCATGGATCGCTATCTCGCCAGCGAATTAATCGGACCGTTCCTCTTTGGCGTGGGCGCTTTTTCATCAGTAGGAGTGGCGATCGGCACCTTATTCGACCTCGTGCGGCGCGTCACTGAAAAAGGCTTACCCTTAGATATTGCCATCGAAGTTTTTTTGTTAAAGCTGCCTGATTTTATCGTCCTCGCTTTTCCCATGTCGGTATTGCTCGCTACCTTGATGGGATACTCGCGCTTGTCGGCGGATAGCGAAATCGTCGCTTTACGCAGTTGTGGCGTCAGCATTTATCGGGCGATCGTCCCCGCCGTGGTGATGAGTTTGTTCGTCACCGGATTGACCTTTGCCTTTAACGAATTAGTGGTGCCGGCAGCAAACTATCGGGCAACAATTACCTTAGAACGAGCCATGAATCGCGAAAAACCCCCCTTTCGCGATCGCAACATTATTTACACCCAATTCGACCGCGTAAGAAAAGACAACGGCCATAAAGTTAAGGTAATGACCCGCTTATTTTATGCCGAAGAATTCGACGGAAACCGCATGAAAGGCTTAACCATTCTAGACCGTTCTGAGGGCAATTTAAGCCAAGTGGTTGTCTCGGAATCTGCCACTTGGAATCCGGCTCAAAATACCTGGGATTTTTTCAACGGCACCATTTATTTGATTGGAGAGGGAGGGTCCTATCGCAATATTGTTCGTTTTGAACATCAACAACTGCAACTCCCGCGCACCCCGTTAGACTTAGCCGCCCGAGGCAGAGATTACGGAGAAATGAGCATCGCCCAAGCTAAAGAACGATTGGAGATTATTTCCCAAGGCGGCGATGAAGATAAAATTATCGAACTGAAAGTCAGAATTCAGCAGAAATATGCCCTACCCTTTGTTTGCGTGTTGTTTGGGTTAGTGGGTTCGACCTTGGGAATTCGCCCCAGACGGGCCAGCAAAGCCACCAGTTTCGGCATTAGCATCGTAATTATTTTTGGCTACTATTTATTGGCATTTATTACCAATGCATTTGGGCAATTGGGGATTCTCTCGCCGTTTATGGCCGCTTGGTTGCCCCTGGGAATTGGTTTGGCGATCGCCATCGGATTATTAATCAGAGCCTCGCGATAAAAAAATCTCGCCTGTGGTGGCACGCTCCTCGCCCTTGCCTCGCTTTTGCACCGAAGATTTGCGATCGCTTCTTCATCCTCGATTCCCCCATTCCTTCCCCCCACAATTCCCCTGCCCGGAGAAAATTTCCCCCAAATCGCCCCTTAACGTAAAAAACCCTTAAAGCTCTCCCTTCCAGAGAAATTTTAAGGTAAAATAACATCAGGCATAACCACAACCCTTTAACATCAACTTTACCCTAGACAGCGATTCCAGTGTGACTCGCCCCCGATTGGCAAAGTCTCGCACTCTCAGAACGGGAAAAATCAACCCCTTCTCAAGTGGGAATGTGGCATGATTCTTTTCCCCACCGAGAACCGCTGTCCCTCAACCGATAACCCCACCCCCACTCACCAACTGCTGTCTTAAATACCATGTCAAAACATCCCCCGAAACCGTCCAAAATTCGCAATATCAAAGCCAAAGTGCGAACCTTCACCCGACCCATCGTCTGGGGTTCGGTGGCCATGTTAACCGTTTTAACCCTCTTCGCCTGGGAATTTTCCCAAAACCCCGATCGCTTCTTGACCCTGAACCTGGATCTCGAAGACACCTTCGGCGGGGACGGCGAAGGTAATTCCTCCCTCACCCCCGAAGAGAGAGCACTCGCTGCAGATATTGACAGTTCCGAATTGCTCGACGCAGAAATCAAAAAAATGGAGTCAGCACCCCCACTCCGGGTTCCCGAAGTGGTTCAACCCGATTCGGCGAGCACCGCGTCTTCTGCGTCTGAGTCCGAAACGCAAAGCAACAGCAACGCCCCCAATCCAGAAGACTATAACAGTCTTTTATTAAAAGATATCGAAGCATTAGAGCGGGAGATAGAACGCCTGTCGGTCATGCCCAATCAGTCTTCACCCTCTGGCTCAAATCCCGAGGACGAAAATCCCAATCGCGCCCCGCAAAGCGCCTCCCTGTTGCCAGAAATGCCGGAAATCGCCATTCCCTCTGGAGTGCCTGCTAACAATAGCAACCTGTTGGGTTTCGACAGCAGCAGCTATACCGCCCCAGATTTGAGCGGATTGCCCCAGAGTCCCTTGCAATCCGCCATCGAACAACAATATCGCCAGGAGATGAACGCCTCGGAGAATGAGGAGTCTGCCAGTAACGAGGATGCCAACCGCAACCCATCCTCCTCCCAGACTGCCAACTCCCCCACGCCCAACCCCGCCACCACCCCCTCCCCCTCCCCCTCGCCAATGCCGCAAAATTCCAACCCCGGAGTGGCACAAAATCAGCCCAATCCCTATTTTTCCGGCAGACCGGCGACGGAAAATCCCTATGGCGTGTTAGCCAATCCGCCAACCTCCGGCGTGGAAGCGCAAACTCCCGCTAACTCAAATCCCTACAACCCAGGACCATCCACCACGCCGAATGCGGGAAATTCCGGCCAAGGGACGCCACAAACCACGCCGCAACTCCCGGGACAAGTGATTCAACCGGGAGGGACGCCACAAACCACGCCGCAACTCCCAGGACAAGCGATTCAACCGGGGGTAAATTACGACAGTAACCTGAATAATGCCCCCGCCGCGCCCAATTCGGGCAATTCGGGGAATTTTACCAATTCCTACGATTATTTGCTGCGATCGCGCACCGGTACCGCCACCCCCAACCTCACCCCCTCGGTACCGCAAAGCACCTCCACCCCAGCACCGAATTTAACGCAACCGACGGATAACAGCGCCTCGGATTCGCTTTATCAAACCCCCGATTCCTCAAGCTTGCAAGCGCCGAATACCCAGGGGCAACCGCAAACTTCCCCCGCTTTGCAAGCGCCAAATACCCCGGTGCAATCGCCAACCCCCTCGGCGGTGGAAATTCCCCAGCGACAACCGGGATATCAAGTTCCCAACTTGCAAAATCAACGGCAGAGTTATACCAATAATTCTAATTTACAGCCCCGTGGCGGGGGTGAGGAATTCCAGCCGGTTCAACCGCCTCAGCCGTTTTCCGTGCCTCGGAATGCCCCCGGGCGCTATATCGGCGGCGGGGAAATCAATACGTTTTCCAATCCTTAGAATTGGGAAAAAACCAGAGCGATCGCGGATTGGCAAGCACAAGCACGACCCGCGATCGCTCTTTTTATTTGGATGACGCGATCGGTTTAATCGTCAAAGTGTTTGATAATCGCGTCGGCAAATTCGGAACACTTCAGGGGAGAATCCACCGGCGGATCCATCAACCGCGCCAAGTCATAGGTGACTTCGCGGTTAGAAATCGCCGCCCCAATGCCTTTTTTAATCAAGTCAGCAGCTTCTTCCCAGCCCATATATTCCAGCATCATCACCCCAGACAAAATCAAGGATCCGGGGTTGACGCGATCGAGACCGGCATGTTTGGGCGCAGTACCGTGAGTCGCCTCGAAAATGGCACACTCATCGCCAATATTTGCCCCCGGTCCCATACCTAATCCGCCCACGATCGCAGCGGCGGCATCGGAGAGATAATCGCCGTTTAAATTCATCGTGGCCAAGATAGAATATTCCCCAGGACGGGTTTGGATTTGCTGGAAAATACTGTCGGCAATGCGATCGTTAACCATCACCTTCTCTTTCCACTTGCCATTCCCGTGGGTGTCCCAGATGCCATCGAGGACCTCTTGCACTTCCTGGCAGGCTTCCTCTCGCTTTTCCGGCGTCAGCGAATCATATCCCGGTTCCACCTTGCGGGCGTTGTCTTCGATGCTGAGATCCCGATTGCGTTCTTTGTTGCTGAGAATCCAGGATTCCCGCTCGGTAACGCACTCATCCCGAAACTCGCTTTTTGCCAGTTCGTAACCCCAATCGCGAAACGCACCTTCGGTGTATTTCATAATGTTGCCTTTATGCACCAACGTCACCTGCTGTTTCGCTTTTGGCAGGCGCAGGGCATTTTTCATGGCGCGGCGCACCAGGCGCTGGGTGCCGGTTTTGCTAATCGGTTTGATGCCGATGCCAGAATCGGTGCGAATTTGCTTTTTGCCATGTTCCGGCGTTTGCGGAATAAACTGTTTGTTAAGGATATCGATGAGTTTATCGGCAATTTCCGTCCCCTCGTGCCACTCGATTCCTAAGTAAATATCTTCGGTGTTTTCCCGATAGATAATCACGTCGAGTTGGTCGGGATGTTTGTGGGGCGAGGGGGTTCCGGAGTAATATTTGCAGGGGCGCACGCAGGCATAAAGGTCGTTAATCTGCCGCAGAGCAACGTTCAAGGAGCGAATCCCACCGCCAATCGGGGTGGTTAACGGACCTTTGATGGCAATGCCGTATTCTCGAATCGCCTGCAGGGTGTCTTCGGGCAAATATTGATAGGTGCCATACTGGTCGCAGGCTTCGTCGCCAGCGTAAATTTTGAACCAGGAGATTTCCCGCTTGTCCCCATAAGCAGCTTTCACCGCCGCATTGATGACTTTCTCGGTGGCGGGCCAGATGTCTACGCCGATTCCATCTCCGCGAATGAAGGGGATGATGGGATTGTCGGGAACCACCGGCTCGGCATTTTTAAAGGTGACGCGATCGCCTGTGGTGGGCGGTTTGATTTTTTCGTACATACGACTCTCGGTTTAACTGAACTTTAAGAAACGCCTTGACTTCTTTGGTAGGCTAGCAGATCCCACCAAAAAAGCGGTAATCAGTTTAGCTTTTTTCCAGTTTTCCGAGAAATTTCATCGGCGAGGGCAATTTTTTCCGCTTCCCTGGATCCCGCCAGCAGAACCCAAAGAAAAAGGGGTCAGAAGTTTGCGAACACTTCTAACCCCTATGCAAACACAGTCTTAATCGCATCTATATGATATACAGTTGAGCTAATTTCCCGAGGGCGCAGTGGTGGCTCAGCTATTGACTCGATTAGCTATCCCTGGATTTGCGACGACGACGTGCGGCTAACAATCCGCCTCCACCTAGCAGCAAGCCGGCGATCGTGGTGGGTTCGGGAACGGCAACCGGATCGCTTCCGCCCACCGGATCGCTTCCGCCCACCGGATCGCTTCCGCCCACCGGATCGCTTCCGCCCACCGG
>NZ_JAYFEQ010000428.1:0-5798 GCF_055795085.1 Phormidium sp. CCY1219
AAAAAATTACCCCATCGCACCCAAATTTTTTCCGAGATTTTTGCCGACGGCTTGACAAATGAATAAAAATGTGGTAATCAGCCGAGGGAGGGAGAACCCTAGGTTTACCTATTTGGGTCTATGTAATTTATGGCAGTGACAAACCCGCCTAGCAAGTGTTTCACTGCAATGTTTTTTGCGGGCAGGAGTTTGGCGATCGCGAACTAGCTATCGGGGAGAGAGAAAGGCGCTGAAGGACGTTTGCCTCAGTGGGATTAACCCACGCCTTGTCTTATGTTACTAATATTGGGGTTGAAAGGAGGCTGGCAATTGATGAAGAATTTGGGCGATCGCTTGCTCCAGAGTTCTTCGCGATCGAGCTTGTAGAACTTGCCATCGGGCATAATCGTCTCGGTGAAATTCGTGTTTGCCATTTCCGCATCCATTACCCTAGCTTCTGCCAGATTCGCCCCACTGAGATTTGCCTCATTCAAATTGGCTTGGAGTAAGATAGCTTTAATTAAAATTGCTCCATGCAGATTTGCACCCTTGAGGATTGCGCCCATCAGCATGGCTCGCCACATCACCGCTCCTGTGAGCGTTGCATTTGTGAGGTTGGCTTTTGTGAGGATTGCGCCAGTCAAATTCGCTCCTTTCAGATTGGCATTTTGCAGTTCGCTTTGAGTCAAATCTGCCAGTCCCAAGTCTGCATTTTCCAAACAAGCTCCCCGCAAATCCGCACCCATTAAATCCGCGCCGGTGAGTTTGGTTTCCTTCAAACAGGCATTTCGCAAGTCTGCTCCTACTAAAGAAGCGCGCCGCAAATCGCTTCCGCTCAAGTCTGCGCCCTGTAGAGTGCTGCGAGAGAGATTAATTTGACAAAAATCTCGGTTTCCCAAGGCATATTGGTTGAGAACTTCACAATTTTTTCTAACCATATTTTCCTCTTCAATTGTATGGTGTAGTGAAACGGAAGATGAACGATCCGATAGGGTTTTCAATTCAGAGATAACATGCTGGTAGGATTTTATTAGCGAATTTTCGAGCGATAAAGCTAGGAGGCAATAGCCGCGCTGCGGATTGATTTCGATTAATTAGCGACTCAATTCCTGGCGGTGCTGAGAGCCAAAGCGCCATTTAATTGTGGGTGGGATAATGACGACAGAACTTTCTCTCCATTCATCTTCAAAGTGGGATAGGTTCGCCGGTGAGCCTTGCTGTACGCGAGTGGAAATTCCGCAAGCGCCGTCTTGCTCTAAGGCTTCTACGTAACAAGATTTGGCGAATTCAGCTCGATCTAGGGTGTCAAAAGCGCCAAAATAGTAGGTACAAAAAGGAGACTGGGTGACAATTTCTACCCACCAGCCCACTTCGCCCTGGTTCCTTTTTGTGGTGTTCGTTGAGTTCATACTATCGATCCCTCTTGCGACAAGAACACTGCTAATTTCGGTCAGATAGCTGTGTTGGATGGGCTGTAGGTTCTGCAAAAATTTAGGAAAATTGTGGGGATGGCATTCCTGGGGCGATCGCTCACCGGTGGTTTTCCGGGGGAGAAAACTGCCGCGATCGCCGATATGATGCACGCGGATCGGAGGCGATCCGCGTTTTGCTCGGGTTGTGAACCGAGGCGATCGCCATCATAGGATTGGGTTTATCCTTACCGGAGGATTTCCGTCCACAAGGGATCCTCCGGGGATTTTGGGGTTTCCCAAGCCGGTCTAAAGCGATTGGGAAACAGACGATCTTCGATCCACCACCCCTCACAAGGCAGGCGATCGTCGATTTCGTGGTATTGGCACGCTGCAACCGTTTCGGTGTCGGCGTGACACCCCTGGCAAAATCGATTTAAAACATTCATGTTTTCCAGAACAATTGGATCGCTCATGGCAGGGTTAGGGGTGAATTTCCCCTTTTGTTACATCTACCTTCGAGATTAGATCGCAAACATGAAGATGTTTGGTAAGGAATCGCTCAATTTGGGTAGAATCGCCAGATTTTTTTGTAAATAATTATGAAGCCGTGCTGCATTCAAACTCCGTAGGGGTTAAAGAAATATTAAGCCCAGAGTTTGAGGCGATCGCTGCCCGGTGGAGTCGAGTTACAGAACCCGAAAGCCAGAATTTGTTGCTCGAATCAAGATTAAACGCGACAATGCTGAAGTTTTAGACCCTTCTGATTTTTATGCCATCAACCACGGAAGCTTTGAATTTCCCCATTTTTAGTCCGTGATTTTACCGACCTTCCTTGCGGGGTAGTGGAGGAGTGTCAATGACAAATTTCTCCTGTTTCGTTGCCGAACCTTTACCTTCAGCTTCACTATATCATAGAAAGATTCGCAATATTTTTTTTTTAGGATAAACTTTAGAAATCCGCTGGAAAATTTAACAAAAATTTCAGATTTTTTCGGAACAATTTGATAGAGAGGAGAAGACCCGCGCCACATCCGAACTGGGGTATAAATTGGCTCAAAAAACCGGCTCGGAGAGGAAGGTTTAGGGGTCATGCTGCGGGAAGGTGGGAGGGGCAAAGCAGGGGAATTCGGACGGATCCAAGTCTCCGTCAATGGTGGGGTGGAAAAATCGGTAAAAAAGCTTGTGGGTCGAGAAGGGGATGAAATCGACCGAGAAGCGGAAGCGGGAGTGGGGGTGAGGCGATCGCTAGATTGAGGAGTTGTTAAAAGCTCCGAGGGCAAACGGTTGCTCCCACTTCAATGGTGCAGGCGATCGCACCGATGGGAATCAAGGGACTTTTTCCGCAACAATTCAACATCAGCGATCGGCAAATTCCTGCCAAAAGGCAGAAATTCACCGAATAATTTAATCCAGCATCCTTCTTAGGTTTGTTGTCATTTTATCTTTGAAATTGCTATCCTAGAATAGTTGTAGCAACGATAAGAACGACATGGCTAGAGATTATATGCTTCGAATTCGGCTAAATAGCCAAGAATTAGATAGATTGAAAGCAGAAGCGGATCGGCGCGAACTTTCAATGTCAGAAGTGATTCGAGACTATATCAAGAGAATGCCCAAACCAAAGAAAGGTGCAGAACACTCAGAGGAGGCTCCTGCGTAATTGCTGCCCAAACAAAACGGGCGTGGTTTATTCCGAGCGTCCATCCTCATCGAATCCCTGGTCAGGTTCTTCCCGGGAGGAGGGGCTTGCCCGATCGTCAAATCCCAGTTCGGGTTCTTCCCGGGGCGATCGCTCTCGATCGGCATCAGATTGCCCGTGGGGGGAAAGCCGTTCATCCTCATCAAGTCCCAAAGGGGATTCAGAGGATGGCGGTTCCCCCTCCTGGGTTTCAAAACTGTCCAACGGTTCCAAATCTTCGGGGGAAAAACTAGCAGGTTCGCGGCGATGAATGCGAATTTGATTTAATCGCGGCCCTTCTGCGGAGACCACGGTAAGTTCGAGATTATCGTAGTGAAGAACTTCTCCTTCAACCGGTATTTTTTGGAATTGGTAGAGTACAAAACCACCGAGAGTTTGGTAGTCATCGATTAAAGGAAAATCCAGATTGAGGATTTCGTTTACTTCTTCCAGGTGAATTTGCGCTTGGACGAGAAAAGTGCGATCGTCGAGCATTTGCACGCTTAATGCTTCTCGGTTTTCGATTTCGGGACTATCTCCAATAATTTGGGCCACTAAATCGTTAATGGTGATTAATCCGGCAGTGCCGCCAAATTCGTCCACCACCATCACCATTGCCCGTTCCGATCGCTGCATGATCGGGAGCAATTCGCTCAAGGGGGTATATTCCGGAACGAAGCGCGCGGGTCGGATCCAAGCGGCGATCGGCGTGTCAGGAGTGAGGATACCCCGGGCCAAGGGTTCGGCGAGTTGTTTGAAATAAATAATCCCGCGAATATCGTCTAAGGATTCTCCAATCACCGGATAGCGCGAGTGAGTGCTGCTGACCACTTCATCCACCAAGGTTTGAAAGGTCGCATCGTAGGGAATGGCGCGAATGCTGGTACGCGGAACCATCACCTCGTTGGCGGACACATCGCCAAATTCAAAGACGTTATTGAGCAGTTCTCGCTCTTCCGCCTCCAATCCCGTAGATTCGCGTTCTGTAGCGATAATCAGTTGCAACTCTTCTGGCGTGACGCGACTGGACCAGGCGCGCGGGTTGTAACGAATGCCCCCCAAACGCAACAACCAGCGGGTGGATTGGTTTAAAATCCAGATAAAGGGATTGAAAAATCGCGCGATCGCCAAACTGAGCGGTCCTAACCAGCGGGCCAGTTGCTCGGCGTAAAGCAAGGCGATGGATTTCGGGCAGAGTTCTCCCAAAACAATTTGCAAATAGGCAACTAATAAAAAAGCCACCGGAATTGCCAGAGAATGGGCGATGAGCTGCTTGATATTTTGCTCTAGGGGCCATTGGCGCATCCAACTGGCCACTAAGACTGCCATCGTATTTTCGCCAATCCAACCGAGGGCGAGACTCGAGAGAGTGATACCCAGTTGGGTGGTGGAGAGGAGGCGATCGATGTTGCGCTGTAGGTGCTGCACCGTTTTTGCTTGTAAATCGCCGCTTTCCGCAAGCTGATTGATGCGCGATCGCCGCACGGACACCATCGCAAATTCTGTGGTAACAAAAAAGGCATTGATGGCAATCAGCGCAAAAACGGAGAACAACCGCAGGAGCAGATCTTGCCAAGTATGGGCGGTTTCCACAGGAACTTGAGTGACCAAAGCGCTACCAGCCTCCAGTCCAACGACACCAAAGGCAACTATCCATACCAGTAAAAATAAGCTTAGAGAACGCACCAGAAATCTTCATCTTGTAACGGTTTAAAATCGAGAGTTAATCGAAACGTGAGGGTCATTTAATTCCCCGACTAAAACATTAAAAACGGTATCATTTTAGAAAAAAATTGAAAGGGCGAAGGGGAGAAAAATTGAGGCTGAAAAGTGGAAAATTGAGCCAATCGGACTGCTCAATTTTCACTGCAAAACTGCTCAATTTGTCATTCTCCCCTTCACCCCGCCATGCGATCGCCTGAGTGGATCAATTAATTGGGATGTCCGAGAGTTCGAGCTGCAATTGCCGATCCGGATAGTCTGTCAGGGTCAAAGAGAGTTTTTGCGCGTTTTCCAATAACGCCGTGGGAATGGTCACGGTGCCGCTATACGCGCGATCGTTGGGGGGAAGTTCTCCCGGTAGTCCCTCGGTAGTCGCACTGAGCGATCGCCCGCGATCGTCGGTGACGTTTAAAAAGCTGTAGAGAAACTGCACCGATCGCGACCCGGAATTTTTCAGCGTCACCTCTAACTCGAGGGAGCCGTTTTGCTTTTTCACCCCCCCCACTTCTAGGTTCACGTCGCCATCGGCACTCGCCATCGGAAAGCGATCGTCTTTTTTCTCTTCCTTGGCTTCGCTATCGGCGTTGGCTGTTGTGCCCTGTGACTCCGCTTGCGCTTTCGGTTGGGGCTTTGCCTCCGCCGGGGGGGGCACTTTCCCCTCTCTTATCGCCTTCACCTGCTCGACAATCTTTTTTTCCTCTAATAACTTGATTCCTTTGCCCTCCTCGATCTTGCTGGAGTTGGAATCCCCCGCATTTGCCGTAGTCGGACGAATGTCGGGCTGCGTTACCTCTTTTAGGGCTTGAGTCCCTAGGGTTAATCCCCACCGCGCACTGGTTCCACCAGCAATGAGCATCATGCTTAACAACAAAAAGGTTAAAACGATCGTAGGATTGAGTTTCATAGTAGCCTCCGATATGTTTGGAAACTCCCGTGCTTTAGCCGGGGGAGGAAAAACGAACGTGCGGCTTTAGCCGCCGTCAAAACTATATTGAGAATTGGGTGTG
>NZ_JAYFEQ010000429.1:0-5717 GCF_055795085.1 Phormidium sp. CCY1219
AGGCAAAATTAGCCCAAACTTTTTCTAGGCTAATTTAAAGCAAAGACTTGATTCGCAGATTCGGCTGGGAAAACTGCGATCGCAGCCCTATGGCTTTAAAAAATAAACAAAACTCGTAAGTTCCAGGAATTCTCTTGGCGGATAATTTCGATGTGGCGGATGAACTCGCGGAAGTAAAAACGACGTTCCGACTCAGATAAATCCAGCCAAAATTGGGGAATAGAAACCGCGCGCGCAATTTCGCGCAAATTCACTGGCGGAAGTTGTGCCTGTTGCCTTTGCAACTGGGAAATTTCCGTGCGAAGTTTGTAGGCGCGCAACTCAGCGGTTTCTGAGTCGAGAATTCCTCGATCGCAAAGTTCGGGAAGCTGGGAAAGGAGAGTTTCTTTCTCGGCGATCGCGCCTTTGAATTCCCCTTCCACCCTTCCCTCATCCGGCATTTCCAACTGAGCAACCGCCTCGGGCAAATCCCGACAAATGGCTTCAATCGTCTGCTGCAATAAGCGATCGTAAGGTAAAGCTTTGCACTTCGATTGTTTCGGACAACGAATGGGCCGCAAATAGAGATATTCGCGATCGCTGTGATAAGAAGTCACCCGAGAAACCGTCATCGGCGAATCGCATTCCCCACAAACCGCCAACCCCGCCAAGGACCGAGGGGCGCTAGCAGTACGCGGGGACATTTTTCGGTTGCGCCGCAGCAGTCGATCCACTTGTGCCGCTTCTTCCCGGGAAACGATCGGCACATGGGTATTAGAAATCACCGCCCCATTCCGATACCGCAAATCCCCGCGATAGGCAGGATTGGTCAGCCACCGACGACCCGTGGTCACGGAGATTTTTTTGCCATGTTTGCGCTCCAGATAGCGTACCGCACCGCGCAAAGAGCCATATAATAGGAAATGCTCGAAAAAGTCCTTCACCACCACCGCCGCCGCGCGATCGAGGGCGTAGCGGTCTTTCCCGCGTCGATAGCCGTAGGGGGCTTTCCCCGGCGGGGGTAAGGCTTTGATGCGATTTTTCGCATGTGCTTTGCGAATTTGTCGGCTGTGGCGATCGCGCTGAATTTCGGCGATCGATTTGAGCAAATCCGCACGACTAATCTTGGGATTTAAGGGATTCACCTCGGTTTCGGTGGGAACGACTTGCACCCCGAGAAATTCCAGTTTCTCCATTGCATCGCACACCTGTTGCACCGAGTCGCCGAGTTCTTCTAACCGACGAATTAATAAATAATCCGCACCGTCGCTTTCGCATTCCGCCAGTAGTCGATCCAGTTGCGCGCGATCGCCTAAATCTCGATAAATGCGATCGATTTCCCAGCCGAAAATTGCCGGATCCGGTGGCGATTCCAATACCGGGTCACTATATAAATAGGCAATAATTTTCATCAATTTTCATCCACGCTTTCCCTCAAATCCCTACTCTCTTCTCCCCCTAACTCTGGCTTAATTCAATGATATTACCATCCGGATCTTGGGTGAATAATGCCGCCCGCCCAGAAGCACTCATTTGTACCGGGCAGTTGTGTGCTTTCAGTTGCGTTTTCGCAGCATCCAAATCCGCCACGGAAAAGGCAATATGCCCATTACGTCCCCATTTTTCCGGGTTTTGCAACTGGATATCAATACCCGAGTCTACAATCAAGTGAATTTGAACCGGTCCGATTTGATACCAAGCGCCAGGAAATTTTAAGGCGCGATCGACCTTTTCTAGTCCGAGGACAGTGCTGTAAAAATGTTCCGAGCGTTCTAAGTTGGAGACTAAGATGGCAGTATGAAGATATTGGGTAATTTGCATAGGTTCGTGGGTGGGAGAAAACTACAACAATTTTTTGTGGTGGGGTTTCTCCCTGAGTGTATCATTGAAGATGCTCCCAGGCGCGATCGCCTGCTGTGTGCTTAGGGCGATCGCCGTCTATCTCCAAGCCGAAGTGCATTTATTTCATGTCAGAATCAAACTCTCTCAACCCTTGGAATTACAAACCCTGGTGGTGTCAACCCTGGTCGATTTTACTCACTGGTGTCACCGCGATCGCCGGCAGTTGGCTGCTGTTGCATAAAATTTGGATAACTATTCTCGTCGCCTTGCCCATATTGACCTGGATGGGCTTTTTCTTGTTAATTTGGCCGCAGTTGATGCGAGAAAGCGGAATATTGGCAAAATACGAAGAAATGCGTAAGCAGCACGAATCCCCGAAATAGCCAGTTCCGACAACAGTCTGGAGCGTTGCCTTTTCCGATGTATGGTGTTTTATTACCATACTTTGGCTAGCGCGTCAAGGGGGCGCACGGACAGCGGCGATCGGCCAAGGTAAAAAATTCCCCCCTCCATCCCCCTAACTGCCGAAAGTCGCGATATCTTGAAGAATAACGTGACCGGAGAAGCAGCGAAATGGAAGGTAAACAAGTCTTACTCACTGGTGGCACCGGCGGACTCGGACTCGGCGTCACCCCCGCAGTATTGGCGCGCGGCGCAAAAGTAACCGTTCCTTACCGCAACGAACAACAGGTCGATCGCCTCAAAAACCAACTTTCCGCTGAAGAGTTTGGCAAAATTCGCTTTGTGGCGGCTGACTTGACCGATGAAGCTACAGTGCAAAAGCTCATCAACGATATGGGCCGAGTAGATGTGACGATTCATCTGGTGGGCGGCTTCGCAATGGGGGAAACCCACGAATATAGCTACCAAGATTGGAAAGACCATTTGCAGTTGAATCTCGATACCACCTTTCTCCTGTGCAAGTACAGTTTGGCAAACATGTTACAGCACGGTTATGGGCGAATCGTCACCGTCGGGTCTCGCGGTGCAGAACAACCGGCAGGACAGCTCGCCGCCTACAGTGCCGCAAAAGCAGGAGTGGTGGCATTAACCCAAGCGATCGCCGACGAAACCAAAGGCACCAACATCACCGCCAACAGCGTCTTACCCAGCATCATCGATACCCCCTCCAACCGCGCAGGGATGGGTGAAGAAAATGCCGACCGCTGGGTCAAACCCGCAGCGATCGCCGAAGTCATCTGTTTCCTCGCCTCAGATGCCGCCAAAGACCTACGCGGCGCAGCTATCCCCATCTATGGCAACATTTAACCCCCCGCGATCGCCCTCACCCTCACCCTAACTCCCGCCCCTCCTTCCTTCCTTACCCCCCAATACCCATTGAGAATCCACAAGCAAGAATTTAAGAAACCCTTAATCACCAACAACCACCCACCCACAACCCACAACCAATGACCAATGACCAATGACCAATGACCAATGACCAACAACCAATAACCCTCCATCCTTGCGTTTTGTAGAATCAAGGGTGAATTGGTCAGACGAGAGCTGAAGCGTTTTGGGAGAGCGAAACCGCGATGAACCCCCTCTATTGCAGTAACGGACATGACAATCTGCCGAACAGTCGCTATTGCCAATATTGTGGCGAAGCGTTGCAGCAGCTTGGAAGCGGGGGTTTCGCGCCGGGAACCATCGTCGGCGATCGCTACCGAATCATCCGCCAACTGGGTCACGGGGGGTTCGGACGCACTTATCTCGCCGAAGATATCAACCGCTTTAACGAATACTGCGTGTTGAAAGAATTTGCCCCGAAAGTTCGCGGCACCTACGCCCAACAAAAGGCTCAGGAACTCTTCAAACGCGAAGCCGGCGTCCTCTACCAGCTACAACATCCGCAGATTCCTAAATTCCGGGAGCTCTGTCGCTCTAATGTAGGCGGGGCAAGTCATTTATTTTTAGTTCAAGACTATGTAGAGGGCCACACCTATCGCGCTTTGCTCTCCCAGAGCCGCCGAAACGGCAAGTTATTCACTCGTGCAGAAGTCATCGAGTTACTACAACAACTCTTGCCAGTATTGGAATACATCCACTCCCAGGGAGTGATTCACCGCGATATCTCTCCGGATAATTTGATCGAGCGCAGTGCCGATCGCATGCCGGTGCTGATTGATTTTGGCGGGGTAAAGCAAGTGGAAGCTGATGTGGAATCCCAAGTGATGGTACCCCCGGGAGGGGGTGCGGAGGTCGCCATCCCTACCCGCCTGGGCAAGGTGGGCTATGCCCCAGAGGAGCAGATGATGCACGGGCGGGTTTATCCGCATAGCGATTTATATGCCCTGGCAGTGACGATGGTGGTGTTGCTCACCGGGCGCGAACCCCTACAGTTGTTCGATCCGCAGGCGCGAATTTGGAAGTGGACCTTCCAGGTCAAGGTTGGGGGGGATTTGCAGGAGATTTTGAATAAAATGATGTCCCCACGGGAAAGCGATCGCTACCAAAATGCCACCCAGGTTCGCCACGCTTTATCTGCTTGCGGTTCTCAGACAATCGCTCTGTCTACCCCGATCGCTCCACTGGCGCTACCCCAAGGGAACCCAAATACCAGTTCTGCTACGGTTTTCCCCACGGAAATGCCCCCGGAAATTGCCTCCGCCTCGACAACTGTTCCCCCCAGTGTCCCAGGGGCGTGGGAGACAGAAATGCCCGTTTCTGGGGGGATGAGTGGTTCTGGTGCATCTGGAAAAGGTCAACTGGGGGGCAGTTTCTTCGCCTGGAGAAATCTGTTACTGGTGCTGTTGTTAATGGTAAGTGCGGGCAGTTTGGGGTGGTGGGGTGGGAATGTTTGGGTGAAGCATCACTCCGTGAAGGCGCTGAGTTCTCAGGGGGAACCAAATTTATTTGATTCCACCGATCCGCAACTGGCGCAGTTTTCTTCGCGTTATTCTTCAGCAGAATTGGAACGCAAGCAAGCCTTGCGCGATCGCCGCCAGGCCCTGGGAGTTGATTATCAGTTTTATGTGGATTTGATTAACGAACGGTTTTACCAGCGATATCCTACCCAACGCGGGCGGATCCTCAGCTACGAACCCGCAGATGTTAAGTGGCGGGAACGGTGGGATGCGATCGCCAGCGAAATGCTCGATTATCTGGCAACATTGAGTGTGGAAGCGCGCGAGCAACTCGGAAGTTACGATCCAGGCGATCTCGATCGCTCGGCGCGATCGCTAAATCGTCTCCAACTCAGTAGCCGCGCTCTCTATGACCTGGCTGATGCTAAATTTTTTTACGATTTTCCCGAACTTAAAGGTCTCGATTTTATCGATGGGGTGATGGGGCAAGTTTGGCAGGCGATCGTACTAGACCAACTCAAGGCTTTACAAAATCGCGAAACTCTAGAAACCATTAGCTTTGCCCAAGGAGCCTATCGTCATCGCGTCCGCGCTACCCTCTCTCCCGGTGGAGGCAAAGCCTACACCGCCTATCTCGCCAAAGGTCAAATCCTCCGACTGTTTTTGCAAGCCAACGGTCCGACTCGTCTCTCTATCTATACCCCCAATGGCACGCGATCTCCCCTACTCGAAGATGCTCCCAACAAAAATTGGAGCGGCACTTTACCCGAATCGGGCCATTATGAATTTGTCGTGGTGTCTGATGCCACCCAGCCAATTTCCTATCAGCTTATCTTAGCTGCCGATCGCGTCACCTTTGATTAAACTAACCACTTCCACCCTTCCAATCTATGGCCAACCGATATTCAGGATTCCCCATTCTCCACATCTTCCCTTCTGATTGCTCCATTCCTCTGATAGGGATGGATGTCCATCAAAGTTTTAAAAAAAATAATATTATTTATTCTTTTTTTTGCCCCTGGCAGATTCTCCAGATTTGCGATCGTATAGGTAGTGAAGCCCCTGGCTCAGGCAGCGCCGTTAAGCAAT
>NZ_JAYFEQ010000430.1:0-221 GCF_055795085.1 Phormidium sp. CCY1219
TTGGGGGGATTCTTCTGAGGCTAAATCAAATCCCCCCAAACCCCCCTTTGAAAGGGGGGCTTAAGAGGATTCGGTCTCCCCCCTTCAAAGGGGGACTTAAGAGGATTCGGTCTCCCCCCTTTCAAAGGGGGGCCTAAGAGGATTCGGTCTCCCCCCTTTCAAAGGGGGGACGCTTGGGGGGATTCTTCTGAGGCTAAATCAAATCCCCCCAAACCCCCCTT
>NZ_JAYFEQ010000431.1:0-9383 GCF_055795085.1 Phormidium sp. CCY1219
GGGGGCGAATTCCTCCCCATACATAAATGACAGGGGTTTCCATTCGCCCCCCTTACCAACCCCTAATTTTCGATGAGCGATCGCCAATCCATTACCGAAAAACTAGCAGAACTCACCGACGGTCTCTTGTGGATGAGTGAGGCCGATTATCCCTGGAACGTGGTATCCTGGGATAAACCAACCGTTTCCCCCGCAGAACTCATTCAAGCGGCGGGACGCGAACCCACCGCATCCATCCAACAAAAAAATCCAGACGATTTTTTTCAGCGCGCTGTAACTGAAAAAGAGTGGCAAGATGCCTCAGAACGAGAACGAGTACGGCGATATCGAGAGCTGGTGCATTTTCTGAAAAACAATCTCGCCGACCTCACGGTTTATCGCATCGGAGAAGTAGAAATCGATACCTTCGTTATTGGCAAAACCCCCTCGGGAACGGTGGCGGGAATTGCCACCACCGTGGTGGAAACCTAGGCGAGTTGGCTTATTCTAACCCCATCGGTTTACCCTAAGTTGGCCAACAAAGGAAACATTGCCAACGCCAGAAAACCAGGCAGTTTGATTGCCCCTGTAGGAACAGCGCAATGCCCTTTCTTTTCAGGGAGACCGATGCGGAGGAATTCTTCGCGTGCTATTGCAAAGAGCTTGATATGACGGATAGAGACGCGAGCGATCGCGTCTCTACTGCGCCTTTTCAGAGGAGGGAGGCTCAAGAACTTGCACCCTGGGGTGGGAACCTAACCCGACTGGGGGGGGTTCATTTCGCGACAAGCTTGCAGCCAATAGTCGAGGGATTTGCCCTCCGGACCCCCGTCAGCGGCCCACAGGTAATATGCTCGCATGCGAATGTCCGCTTCGGTGGGACGATAAGGGGGCAAAAAGTAATCGCAATCCTCGGTTTGGAAATTATACGGCACCCCGACGAAAAAATCTTGACGTCCGAACCCGCGCGTGGTGAAGCGGACGCATTGTTGTTTCAGGGGACACTTATCTCCGGAGCAGAACACAATCTCGCTAGGCATCACACTTACCGATCGACGCGACTTTCAATGGTTTTTTGCACGGAACGGGAGACATTGGAGAAAAAATCGTAGCCGGTGGCGGCTTCGATCGCATCGATAGAGACGCGATAATCCCGCCAGTCTGTATTGGCGACCCGTTGGCTGTTGGGGATTCGCACCGCGATCGTGCGCGTCTCGCGGGTGATGTCGCCTACTCCTTGTCCCGGTTTATCCAAAACGGCGATAACTTTCCAGGTGTACTGGGGAACGGTAACTTTGCCATTGGCAATAGTTTTGGCTTTTCCTTCCGATCCGGCGATAATATACAGTTCCTTACCGCGATCGACTAAATCCCGGGAGTATTCTTCCAATTCTCGCCACACCTCGCGGTTATTGGCGGGGGATTGAGGCATCATGTTAGTCATCACAAAGGTAGCGCTGTTATCTCGCTTGCTGCGGGTGCGATCGGCGGAAGGAACGATGTGACCGCGATCGTAACCGGTGCCGCGATAATCCGAGGGGGACACTTGGTAAAATCCACCGGGCAAGGAACCATCGGGACGAAAGTCATCTTGTCGGTCTGCATTGCCTAACCAGGAAGGATTGAGCTGCCAACTGACCCAGTTTGCTATGCCGGTGCTGCGGTTGTAGGACAAAGCGTATTGCGGCTTTTCCATTAAATAGTTGTTCGGATTGCTGGGATTGGGTTTGGCGTTGCTGGGGTTGCCCATCAGCAAATGATTGCCTCGGGTCGATCGCCCTTTGCGATCGCTGACGTAGCAGACGGGGCGATCGCCTCCGCCTCGGGAATAGGCCGATCGCTCGCCGCACAATTGTCCGCTGCGGGTTAAATCGTAGGGACATTCGCAGGTACCGGTCAGGGGGGCGCGCACCGCCCTTTTTTCCGTGGGACAACCGGTCAAACTCAACAGCAGGGTAGTAGCGATCGCCACTACCCCCAGATTTTTCAGCCAAGTGGTTTGGTTTTGCATCATGGTCTTTAAACCGTTAATTTTGCCCATTGTACGCCGATTCCGTCCCGTTTCAGGATCGACCTGGCCGCACCTCACACTGGCGTTTTCGCAGGTGGCGTAATGCCGCGCCGATCGAGTACCTCCTCCAGTTCTGTGAGAAATTCAAAGTCCTCCGGGGGTAAATTCGCCCCATTGCCATTCCATCGCGGTTGCTTTTCGAGAAAGGCAAACGCCTGTCGGAACTGATGCGCCTCGGCGGCGATCGCGGCGTCAAAATGGCAGGGAATAATCCGCTCGAAATACCACCGAGAAACGCGATCGGCCCAGTCGAGGGTTTCTTTCGGGGCGCGGTTGAGAATCAGTTTTTGCAAAATTGGAGCCACGAATAAACGTCCCCCACCGCGCAATGCCTCGAACGATCGCTGCCAATGTGCTTTCCACGCAAAGGGAAACAAGCCGAAGTATGCTTTTTTAGAGCGATCGCTGGCATAGCGCGCGTCGCGCCACGCTTGCTTGAATTCGATGGTTTCTAAGGCGCTGGGGCGGAAGTAACAGGCAAACAGGCAAATGCGCTGCCATCCTTTGCGACGGGCCGTTTCGCTATCGGCGATCGCATCTGTGGCATTATCTTTGGCATGGAACAGCAACGGATAGGGATCCGAGTTGACGATCGCCGGGGGTGCTTCCGGAACCGAGAGTACGGAGTCGGTGACTAGCAAGCTGCGCGAGGGCCTGTGAAAAAATGCCACTTCCCCAAATGCCCCCAGTCCCAGGTCCAGCGGTCCGAGGATTTCATAGTCAAAATCTTCGGCAAATGGGGTTTTGCTGCTATTTTCCGGGAGAACCTGGGTGCGCGATCGCGGAAACCCCAGCCAACTTAAGGGCAAGTTTAGCGGAAAACTCCACTGCTGGGGCGCGACAAACACCTGCGCCTGGGGAAAGCGTCGCGCAAACGGGCCGACAAATACCTTATGTTCTAACCCGGAAATCGTGGGCAGGATAATATATTTCACCTCCCCATGTGCCGCAACCAACTCGTTGAGTAATTCCAGGCACTCCGCCGTGGGTGCCACCGGTGCATACACCAGCAACCCCCCTTGGGATAACTTCACCACGGTCATCCGAATGGGCACCACCACGTAAAGGATGCCCTGCACCTGCTCGAATGTCCAGATCGTATCTTTCACCACTTCCCGTCGCAAGGTGACTCGTTTGCGATAGGGGTACAGGGGCACGATCGGCCAAAATGGCCATGAATCGTCCTGAGTCCCTCTCTGTTGCCCTTTGCCAATGGTTTCGATCCCGTTCACGATCGCTCTGCTCACTTGCCAATCCCTGGTCGTTCTCCATGATTTTCTTATTTTACCAAAGGAGCGCCCCAGTTTAATTCCGAGTCCGGGGGGTTCGCGATCGCTAGGAGTTTTGGTCGATCGTAAAGTGGCGATCGCGAGCCACTCAGACCCGCGATCGCCCACACTGTTTGTCCCTACGCATGCAATTTGAGAATGTATGACCATCGCAATCGCCGTTTCGGGAAATTGGCAAGAGTGGTTCGCGGTTTCGGGCTACCTTTGCTTCACGATTTTTATTATTGCCTGCATTTTCCTCACCGGGAAAAAATAACCCCATTAACCCTGGGAACATGTCACATGATGTAAAATTGCCCCTCGGAGATAGTCTCGTCAGCGCCCCCAGAAATTCGCTACAATAACAACCAGCGGCATCCGCTGTCGATCGCAGCGGTTGTCCCGGTTTCCCATCGTCGTCATTCCCCCAAAACTGCTTATGAATTCCCAAAATCCCGAACGCCTAAAGCGCAAACTCGAAGACCTGAAAACGGACATTCATCGCACCCAACCCTTGAAACGGGATGGGGAAGTGTTGCAAACCCTCAAATCCCTTTCCGAACAATTGAGCGTCTGGTATGGAGGACTCTCCAATACTGGAAAAGGGGCGACCATCGTGGTAGGGGGTATTTTGGCCATCTCGGTGGTCAGTACCGTGTTAAATTTAATTCGCTTGGCTGTTACCCTGGTAATCGTCGGCGCGGTAGGCTATGTGGGATATAAATTTTTCCTCGCCTCCCAGTCTGACAATGACCCAAATCCATAGCGATCGCTGGCCCAAAGCACCCTCCATCTTCCCCCTCGAAACCCGCCCCCTGAGCTTCCCCCACCCCCGCCGCGCCCGAATGGCATCGATCCGCGATCCATATCATGCCTTGGAGTGCAAAAACTGCGCCGACAGGTGCTATACTGACCCAGGGTACGAGTGGGCGCAGGGACGGTGGCTCGGGCAATCCTGACTCGCAAGCGCAACATCGATTTTCACCGATCGAAGGCGCTGGATCGCGATCGCCCTTGCTAAAATATGGGTTCCCAGTGGCAGATACCGGGTTGAGAGGAATTCGCAAACGATGAAAAGCACTCATTCACGCAAAATCGAGACTTCGGGGAAAAAAGGGGGAGGCGATCGCCCCCCACTCCCGCCGTCGAAAATGATGGCACCCCGGGGACTGTGGCTGTGGATCCTGCAACATCCCGGTACCAGTTTGGTGCTGGCGATCGCCCTCATTCTCAGCGCCGTGTTGGGCACCTTTGTGGGCACCCAGTTCTACATCCAAGGGCAAATCGAGCATCGCGATCGCGATCGCCTACAGCAGGAGAAATTTCTCCGCTGGGTTCAACAGTTCGCACCAGACGAACGTCAAGGGGCGATTCTGGCGTTGGGGAGTTTAGAAAACCCAGAGGCTCAGATTCAGCTTTTAGCAGATCTGCTCGGTTTGGAAACGGACCGGGAACGCTTCGCCGCCGTGCAACAAGCCTTGGTCAGTAGCGGACCGAATGCGTTACCCTATTTGCAAAAATTAAATCAATCCACCCGCACGGATCTCGATGCCCTGCGCTATAGCACGGATGAAGAACAACGTCAAGTTGTGGAAGAGAGACTGCGAAGCACCCAACGGGCGATCGCCAAACTGCTGCAGCTCTACAGCGCTCAACTCGCGCACATCGACCTCAACCGCACTCACCTGGCCCAACTTCCGGACGGGGAATTTACCTTGGTGTTGGAAAAAACCGATTTATCGGGCATTCAACTGCGCGGCGCGCTCTTAAATCATGGCAGTTTTAGGGGCAGTCAATTTTATGGGGCGGGCAAGGATGGCAACTTCGGGACTTATGACGATGAAACTGCCGACTTCACCAGTAGCGAACTTGCCGACAGCGATTTTACCGAGGCATTTCTCACTCATGCGGTCTTTGCCTACAGCAATCTCACTCGCGCTACCCTCGATCGCGCCAATTTATTCCGGAGTATTCTCACAAAAGCTAATCTCGACAACGCCCAACTGATCGGGGCGGACCTGCGCCAAGCCGACCTGACCGACGCTATCCTCGCAGGCGCGAATTTATCCCAAGCCAATCTCGCCAAAACCCAGGCGATCGGCGCGCGCCTTCCCCAAGTTTCGGCAACCGGAGCCAACTTCTACCAGGCACTCTTGAGCGCCACCGATTGGCAAGGAGCGAACCTGCAAGGTGCTAATCTGCGTCAGTCCAACCTCGAAGATGCCAACCTCAGCGCTACCCAACTGATCGATGCAGATTTGCGGGGCGCTCAACTCAAAAACGTTAACTTGCAGCAGGCTGACCTCACTTCGGCTCAGTTGCAGGGAGCCACTGTGGATGGAGCCGATTTTCGGGGAGCCAACTTCTTGTCGGCCCAAGGACAACAAAGCGATCGCTTCCTCGAATCGAGCAATGACTCCTTTTCCGGTTTGCTGCGCGGGGTTGACTTTACCAAAGCGCAAAATCTCGACGATAAGCAAATTGTCTATATCTGCACCCAAGGCGGCACTCATCCCCTCTGCTCTCAAATGACCGAGCAGTTCTCGCCGGAAAATCCCGAATAGACCCATCTCATCCCCACCACCGAGGAGCCTCCGCCTGCCCTTCGAGGATTGCAGATGGCCAACTGACAATTTTTCGCCCACCAATCATCGGGTAAGGTAAAATCGACCCAGCAGATGGATTATTTTATTATCGGTAATGAGGAGTAGGGATATGGAACGTCTCCAGGCTATTTTCTCGAAAGTGGGCGCACTGGCCCTGGGAAGCGTGGCGATCGCCAGCAGCATTGGTTTGAGCAGCGATCGCTCAGCCGCGCAAGCCGCCTATGGCAGTTATGTTGGGGTGGGTGGCTCCGTGGGATTGACAGAAGTGGACAATGACGAGCGCTACAATGCCGTGGTTGTGGCGGCGCGCTACAAACTGCTGCCGGTGCCCTTGTCGTTACGCGCCCAAGGATTTTTTAGCGGGGATGGGAGTGCCGTCGTGCCCACCATTTCCTATGATTTTCCCCTCACCTGGCAAGCGGATGTGTATTTAGGAGCCGGTGCCGCCCTTGCCAGTGGCGATACCCCCGTGGGGGATAAAGTCAGCTTTGCCATTCAACCGGGAGTAGACTATTCCGTGCCCAATACCCGATTTGTTTTATTTGGCAATGCCGTGATCGCCTTTGATGCTTACGAAGATGAGAGCGACACTGCCATCTCCCTACAAGGAGGCGTCGGATTGAGATTTTAACCGCATCGAGCGCGCGTCATAGCCCGCGTCGGCGAGCGTCGATCCAGAGCAACGCCCCACCCTTCTTGGGTGCGGGGCTTTGCTGCTGTTTCACTCTTGTTTCACCGATTCGATCGCCCCGATGCGCGACCTGGGCCAGTAGATTTTATAAGCTTGGCCGATAATATCTTTGCGCGGGACAAAACCCCAGACGTGGGAATCAAAACTTTCGTCGCGGTTGTCTCCGAGGACAAAATAACTATCTTCCGGCACGAGTTGTCGGTCGAAGGGGTAAGTGGGCAGAGAGCCGAGATAGTTTTCTTGTAAGGGGCGATCGTTGATATAGAAGATGCCATCTTGGAGGCTGACCACTTCTAACGGGGTGCCGATGACGCGCTTGATAAACAATTCCCCAGCATTGGGGTCGAGTTGTTGGGCGAATTTAGGGGCGCGAAACACGACAACATCGCCGAATTGAGGGCGATAGTCCGGGGATTTGCGAACCAAAATCCGATCGCCCGCTTGCAGGGTAGGCTGCATCGAATTGCTCGGAATAGTAAATCGTTGCACGAAATGATGTTCCACCCCAGCGGGCAGGAGAATAAAGCTGACTTTCAGGGTCACAATCAGCGCCACCACCCAGACAATTGGTTCGGGGCGATCGCCTTGCCCTCGCGACCCGAGAAAATAAGCATGATAAGCGGCGATCGCATACATCAAAGGCGGCACCACAATCCATCCTTCATACACTCGCGCCACATTCGAGGCCAAAATCAAACCGATGAGGAACACCGCGCCCAAAAACATTTTGTTGAGATAAAGATGACCCAACCCCGGTAAAATCTGCGAGAGAAAAACTGCAACCCAGGGGTTATTTCTATTCCGTTTGTTTTTGAGAACGTTTTCTAACTGAGAGAAAGAAATAGTTCTAAAACACTTATGGGCATCGATAATGTTGATAATATAAAAGATAAAAATAGGAAAAAGCAAGCCGAAACTGGTGAGGGAATTGCCCGTGGGGCTGAAAAAAGTGGCAAGAGCGATCGCTAGCAAAATGGCTTCTACCACAAAAAACCCCAATCCTCGCAAGAGTTTGCCGGCATAACATTGTCCCAATCCCGGCAATAAAACCGATAAATTCACCGCCAACCAAGGGTCTTTCTGGGTGGGGCGGCGGTGAAGCGCGCGGGGGCGGCGACGAGCAGTCCCCGAATTTTTGCGCCGCCCTGGCACGCGGCGGTGGGCGGGCGAGGGAGTGGGGAGGAGAAAATCGTGAGTCCAACTGGGGGCTTTTTGATGGGGGTATTTGGCCAGGATTTTTACCCGTCGGATACCCTTGACGTTTAAAGTCATTAGCAGCTGTGCGATCGCCGAAATATAGACCTGGCGATCGCTCAACTGCGGCGACGACAGGATAACCTGCAAACAGCCCCGCGTTAACCGAACTTTCGCCCGGAGAGATTGGGACTTAAACTGTCGTTCCAGCAATGCCGCGATCGCTTTCGGATTGCCTTTTTTCGCCTGTGCTTGCAGCTTCGCCGATGTCATGCTAACCCACCCTTTTTTGCAGAAAAACCCATAGGCCCGCACCGAGAAAACAGTTGCCGGAAATCGCGCACCCCAAAAAAGAGGGCAAAACCACCCAGCAGGAGGATGAGGAATAGTTTTGCCACGTTCATCCCCCTCCGTTGGGTAGGGCGGTTGGGTTCAGACCCGAAAGCATTTTGCATCGCCAAAATTCTCGCTTCGCAGGTATTTTTTTTTTAGTTTAGCGTCGGCGATGAACTTGAGTGGCATTCGCCTGATCCACCGGCACCACCAACACCTCGCTAATATTGACATGAGCCGGGCGAGTGACGCTGAACATCACCACATCAGCGATATCGTCGGGAGTCAGGGGTGTGAGGTCTTCGTAAACGGTTTTCGCCCGATCGCGATCGCCGTGAAAGCGGACAATACTAAATTCGGTTTCCACCAAACCCGGTTCCACTTCCGTTACCCGCACCGGCGTGCCCAGCAAGTCCTGTTTTAACCCATCAGAAATCGCGCGGACAGCCGCTTTCGAGGCACAGTAAACATTGCCCCCCGGATACGCCCCCCGACCGGCGATCGAGCCAATATTCACCACATGACCGCGCCCCCGTTCTACCATCCCCGGAACCAGGGTGCGGGTGGCGTAAAGCAATCCTTTTACATTCGCGTCGATCATTTCTTCCCAGTCGTCGATATTGCCTTGGTGGAGTTTATTTAAACCGCGACTCAGACCAGCATTATTGATTAAAATATCGATGGATTTCCAAGCCATCGGCAGGTTGGAGAATTCCGATGTCACCGTGGCGCGATCGCGAATGTCTAGGGGGACGAGCAAACTTTCGGTGTTAAACGCTTGTTTGAGTTGTGCTGCTAATTCTTCCAGGCGATCGTCGCGTCGCGCCACCAACACCAATTTCGCACCCGCCTCGGCAAATTGGCGGGCGCAAGAGGCCCCGATGCCACTACTGGCACCTGTAATTAACACGATTTGGTCTTTTACCGAAACCATAACTGCTTTGAGTAACTATCAATTTGAATGCTCCCCCACCTGCTGGCGCAAGGTGGGGGTGTCCCGGTAGGGCGGTCGGCCTCAGGCCTGCTCCCCGTATCCCAGGAAGGTGGCTTCCTCAGCGCGCACTGGGAGCTTTTGCCCAGATGCGCCTCCAAATCGTTTCCGTCTGGAGCTAATTGGAGAACATAAATTGTCCTTGGATTCTAACCTAGCTCCCTACATTTACGAATTGGGCGATACCAGGATTTACAGGGCATCCAGCCTTGCCAAATGGGTCGTGTCTCCGGTTGGCTCGGAATCTGTG
>NZ_JAYFEQ010000432.1:0-15028 GCF_055795085.1 Phormidium sp. CCY1219
GTTGAGTCCCCGGATGAGGTGAAAGTCTCAAGTCCGGTTTTGAAGACGAGTAGTTCTGGTGACGGAATTGCTTAGTTCAACTCGCCGCATTTTTGTCCCTGGGGCTACGGCGTCTGTCTCGCTTTTCTCCCCTAACCTAAAATGCTCGAGGCCAACCGTTCTCGTCGCTTGGACTGAAGTTCGCTTTGCGGTTCAATTCTCCTTTCAACCCCATTCCCTCTAAATTCGTGCCTTCTTCCCGGACAACGATACCGCCGTGGGCATTGTTATCCCTGGCCACGAATGGCATTCTGTTGCTGACTGTAACGTTGTTGCTGACCCGCTATCCTACCGCTTCGGTCACTCCTGCACCGTCGGGTTCTTTGGATGCCCGCGCCTCGGAAACCTCTGCCACTGAGGCATCTGCGTCTAGCACGCCAGAAGAACCTCAACTCGGTCCGCGCCATCAGTGGACTTACGAACAGTGGGTGGCCCAGTTGGCGCGCGAAGCAGAGGCGATCGCCGCTAATCCCCCAGACCGTTTGGCCATTCTCGCCGGGGATTCCATCAGTCTTTGGTTTCCCCCAGAATTATTACCCGAAGAACTCACCTGGCTCAATCAAGGCATCTCCGGGGAAGTCTCTTCGGGTTTGTTGGACCGCCTCGAGTTGTTCGACAACACCAACCCGGAAGTGATTTTCGTGATGATTGGCATTAACGATTTGCTCCGGGGTGTCTCCCCAGAAGCAATTCTCAACAATTATCGCCTAATTATCCAAGATCTGCGCTGGGTCCATCCCAACGCTAAAGTTGTGGTGCAGTCGATTTTACCTCATCGCGGCTCCCAAGCCAGTTGGGAAGGAAGCGCCAAGCTCTCGGACATCCCTAACTCGCAAATCCGCGACCTCAACCGCGAACTCAAAACCATCGCCGCTGTGGAAGGTGCCTATTTCCTCGACCTCTATCCCCTCTTCGCTAACTCGCAAGGCAATTTGCGATCGGAACTGACTACCGATGGGCTGCATCTCAACGATCGCGGTTACTATATCTGGCGATCGGCTCTGCAAGTGTTCCAGGGCCTCCAACTTTAACCCTGAGTTCCCCCCATTCTCTCTCCCACAACCACACGGAAGCCAAAATAAAATCGCGGAGAACTTCCACAACATTTTAAGATCGAGTGAATGCGGGGCAAAATCATCTGGCTCCGATTGCCGATCGACAACTAATCACGGGGACACAGACGCAATGAATACCAAAGCTTTCAAACGCTCACTGCAAAAGTCAGATAACTACCATCGCAAAGGATTCGGTCACGAAGCGGAAGTCGCAGGGGTAATGAATTCAGCCTATCAAAGCTCCCTGATTCAGCAAATCCGGGACAATCATTACACCCTGACTCGCGGTGACGTCACCATCCGCCTCGCGGAAGCATTCGGGTTTTGCTGGGGCGTGGAACGGGCGGTGGCGATCGCCTACGAAACCCGTCAGCACTTTCCCACCCAACGCCTCTGGATTACTAACGAAATTATCCACAATCCTGGGGTCAACCAACACCTCAAGGATATGCAGGTGGGTTTTATCCCCCTGCGTGACGGAGAAAAGGATTTTTCTGGGGTGGAACAAGGCGATGTGGTCATTTTACCCGCCTTTGGTGCCACGGTGCAAGAAATGCAGTTGCTCAACGATAAAGGTTGCACCATCGTCGATACCACTTGCCCTTGGGTGTCGAAAGTTTGGAATAGTGTGGAAAAGCATAAAAAAGGCAGTTATACCTCGATTATTCACGGCAAATACAAGCATGAAGAAACCCTGGCAACTAGCTCTTTCGCCGGGACTTATCTCGTGTTGCTGAATATGGAGGAAGCCGAATATGTGGCCGATTATATCCTCAATGGCGGCGATCGAGCTGAATTTATGGCCAAATTCGGCAAAGCCACTTCTGCTGGTTTCGACCCCGATCGCGACTTAGAAAAAATTGGCATCGCCAACCAAACTACGATGCTCAAAAGCGAAACGGAACAAATGGGTAAACTCTTCGAGCGCACCATGTTGCAAAAATACGGACCGCTCGAATTAAATCAGCATTTCTTGGCATTTAATACCATCTGCGATGCCACTCAAGAACGCCAAGATGCGATGTTAAATCTGGTTGAAGATAAACTGGATGTGATGGTGGTAATTGGCGGTTTTAATTCCAGCAATACCACCCACTTGCAGGAAATCGCCATCGAACGGGGAATTCCTTCTTATCACATCGATAGCCCCGATCGCATTTTACCGGGCAATCGCATCGAACACAAACCCCTTCACGGTGAAGTACAAATCCAAGATAATTGGTTGCCCGCCGGCAAAGTTGTCGTCGGCGTCACTTCCGGCGCTTCTACCCCGGATAAAGCCGTGGAAGAAGCGATCGCCAAAATTGTGGAAATGAAAGCTCCTGCAGTGGTTTAACGCCGCAATTGCAGGCGTTTTCCCCTGGGAATGAAAAAGCCGCGCAGGCGATCGCTCTGGTGGGCGATCGCCGCAATTTTTTCCCCCATCTGACTAAGATTGCGCGGCAAAAAGCATCGGATAGGGTATGATTGCGCTATCGGTCAAATGGGGGGGATTTGTCTTCCCGTATCCCCCTGCATTTCTAAGCGCGATCGCCATTGGCGGCGACGGGATAATGGTCGTTAAATTCCTCTTGGTCGAAATAGTAAACCGTGCGAATCGGATAGGGAATATTAATATCGGCGCGATCGCAAGCAGCTTTTAGCGCAATCATCACCTGGGTGTAAGTGCGCCGAACCGTGACTTTTTCCGGAAAAGTCCAATAGCGAACCATAAAATCGATGGAACTATCCCCAAATCCCACGACATCCACTTCCGGTTTCGGATTCGATAACACCCCCTCCACTTCCGATACGGCGGCGTGCAAAATCTCCACCGCTTCCGACAAGGGCGTATTGTAATCCACCCCGATCGCTAAATCGGTGCGTCGGTGATTAAACGCCGTCAGCACTTCTACCGCATTAGTAAACACCACCGCATTGGGAATCACCACCCGTTCCCCTTTGTAGGTTCTAATTTGCGTGGAACGAATCGCAACTTCCTCCACGGTTCCTTCATATCCTTCCACAATAATTTGATCGCCAATTTGAAACGGTTCTTGCAATAACAGCAAAATGCCCGCCAAAAAGTTTTTAAAGATATCCTGAAACGCAAAACCAATGGCAACGGAACTTAACCCCAATACCCCAATAATATCGCCGAGTTCCAATCCGGGAAAGGCCAAAACGCAGGCAACAATAATCCCCAAAGACCAAGCCGCAACATAACTGGTTTGCACCAGCAGCGATCGCAAGGAGGTACTTTTCAGTAAATGATTCCCCGCCACTGAGGTGATTTTTTTGACCCGGTTGGCCAAATACCAGGTCACTAACAATACAATAATCCCGATGATAATTGCCGGGATGCTTTTCACTACATCCCCAATCAAGTTTAACAGACTCGTTTGAACTTCTTGCAATAAAGCACTCATTTTCTCAGGTTTAAATGGGTTCTCAAAGGATTCGATGGTGGTTCTAATCGCAGCAAAATTGATATATTATTGCAGACTCTCCAGGTTTTGTCAATCCCCCTTTGGCAAAGGGCAACGCGGGGATGCAGGTGGGGGTGCGAAAATTCCCTTCACCCCACAAGGGTAGGGCTAAATTCAAACCTTCGCCCGCACCAAGCGGGCTAATTTAAAATCAATGTTTGACAGAGGAATTGTGTATTAGAGTTTGACGCCGGTCAATCCCACCCGCGCATCCCCCCAGCGATGGATTGTCACCTGGGCAAAACCGGCCCGGGTTCCATACACTTGCAATTCCTCCCCAGTCGAACACATGCTCAAATGAGCGGGCCGGTTGTCCAATTCATAGGAAAACCCCGTCATAAAGACCTCCCACCCATGATTGGACGTCAAATCTAAATTGTCAAAAAAGCAGCGTCCCCCGGATTTCAACACCCGATAGGCTTCTTTTACATATTGATATCGATCCCATTCGTAAAGGTGCATAAAAACCACGGTACAATACACCAAATCTACCGAATTCTCGGGGATTTCCTTTAACCCCACGGTACTCAGTTCCACCAATTCGATATTCTCCAATCCTTGCAGTCGTTGCGCTGCATAGGTAAGCATATTTGCTGAAATATCTGTGCCGATCCAGCGGGCACAGCGAGGACTGAAAAATTTCCCCACCCGCCCGACTCCGCAGCCAATTTCCAAACAAATGTCTGTGGGGTTAATCCCAATTAGGCGATCGATTCGATTCACCGTATTGAGTCCGGTGCGATCGAGTTCCATTTCATCGGTATGTCCGGCGACATAGCGTTTTGCCTCCTCCATATCCGGGGCGAGTTTATCCCAGGTTTCCTTATAATTCGAGCGTTCCTGAATCATCCTGCTTCTCGATTTGCCTGCCAATTGTGGGTGAATTTTACCGCAAGCTTTATAATAGTTGATATTTGCGCGTGGCCGATGCTTCTGGCCCAGGGGCGATCGCTCGCTTCTGTCTCCTGACGCACCGGCTTGCTACCTGCCACAGGTCATCGTTCAGTTCCCCAAAAAAAATCACCCTATGTCTTCCAATTCTCGTCGTTACCATATCACCACGTTCGGCTGTCAAATGAACAAGGCGGACTCCGAACGCATGGGGGGTATCCTCGAACAAATGGGCTTTCAGTTCTCGGAAGACCCGAACGACGCTGAGGTTATCCTTTACAATACCTGCACGATCCGCGATAATGCAGAACAGAAAGTCTATTCCTACCTGGGCAGACAAGCAAAACGCAAGCGAGAACAGCCCAACCTCACGTTAATTGTGGCGGGTTGCGTGGCTCAGCAGGAAGGTGAAACGCTCTTGCGCCGAGTACCGGAACTGGATTTGGTCCTCGGGCCGCAACATGCAAACCGCCTCGAGGATCTGCTCGAACAGGTTTTCGCGGGCAATCAGGTGGTGGCCACCGAACCTATCCACATTATGGAGGATATCACGAAACCTCGCCGCGAAAGTCGGGTGACGGCTTGGGTGAATGTGATTTATGGCTGTAACGAACGCTGCACCTATTGCGTGGTTCCTTCTGTGCGCGGTGTGGAACAATCTCGCACCCCGGAGGCAATTCGCGCTGAAATGGAATCTCTGGGCCGTCAGGGTTATAAGGAAGTGACGTTACTGGGCCAAAATATCGATGCCTATGGTCGCGATCTGCCGGGAAGCACTCCGGAAGGACGCCACTTGCATACGTTTACGGATTTGCTTTATTTCGTTCACGATGTGCCGGGGATCGAACGCATCCGCTTTGCTACCTCTCACCCCCGTTATTTCACGGAACGCTTGATCCGCGCTTGTCAAGAATTGCCGAAAGTCTGCGAACACTTTCACATTCCTTTCCAGTCGGGAGATAATCAGGTGCTTAAGGCAATGTCGCGCGGTTATACCCACGAAAAATATCGCCGGATTATCGATACGATTCGCCGCTATATGCCGGATGCGGCAATTAGCGCCGATGCGATCGTCGGGTTTCCCGGGGAAACTGAGGAACAGTTCCAAAATACCCTGCAGTTGGTGGCGGATATCGGGTTCGATCGCTTGAATACGGCGGCGTATTCTCCCCGCCCCAATACCCCGGCTGCTTTATGGGACAATCAACTCAGTGAAGAGGTGAAGCGCGATCGCCTCGCCCGCTTGAATCATTTGGTTGAGGTTAACGCCGCTTCGCGATCGCAGCGCTATCTCGATCGCATCGAAGAAGTCCTCGTCGAAGACCAAAACCCAAAAAACCCTTCCCAAGTTATGGGCCGAACTCGCGGGAATAATCTGACTTTCTTTACCGGCGATATTAACCATCTCAAAGGTCAAATCGTTCCGGTGAAAATTACCCAAGTCCGCGCCTTTAGCTTGACCGGCGAACCGATACAAGTCCCCCAACCCGCCTTGACTTAACTCCCCCCCCTGTCGTTGCGCTTCGTTCCTCTCCACCGCGCAACGACTCCCCTTTCTCTTCCCTTCGCGATCGCTGAGTTTGATTCACTCCAGTTTATTCCTTCTCTCTATCCCATCAATAATTTTTATTTTTTTTACAAAAATTTACAAAATTTGGCGGCATTTCTGGAAAAAAGGGTAGACAGGGGTTGATTTTCCTGGTATGCTTTATTCATAATGGGAATAGTGGCAATTTTTTTATTTTTGCCACTATTCCCATTATGATATAGTCTAGCATAATTTCGCCCAATTTTCTCCCCCCACCCCCTTTTTTTTTAGCGCCCAGCGGGAAAAAAAATGGACGCAGGCGATCGCATCGGTCAAAATAGAAGACCAAAGCGAAAACACAAACAGGGATAGAGAGATGATCTTACCGCTCAAATGGAAGAACGACATCAGCGCAAGTGGGGATTTGCGCGCCGGGGGGAATCCAGAAAGCCAGTGGTGGCGTCAGACTGGGAAGAATTGGATGGGTTGGATAGGGCGAGTGACAGTTGTGGCGGTATGTTTGAGCATTGCCTTCGGGAGTGCAGAAGGATTAGTCGCCCAAGGAAGTCCTGTGGAAGGGCATCTGGGGGCACTCGCCAGCCAATCGGAGAGGATTGCCCCAGCCGAACTTCCCAAATCCGTGGCCGATGCGGTACGAGAAGCAGCAGCGAGAGACAGGGGTGAGTCGCGGGAGGAATGGCAGATTGTAGACGCGCGACAAAAAACCTGGCCTGATGGCTGCTTGGGGTTAGCGGATCCGGAGGTATTTTGTACCCAAGCGCTAGTCAGGGGTTGGGAAGTGGTGGTAGGCGATCGCAAACAGCAGAAGATTTACCGGACCGATGAGGATGGATCGGTAGTGAAGCGCGATCGCAATTTCGAGCAAGCGGATGAGCAATAAAGGCAGTGGTATTTTAGAGGAGAGATTTTGGATCCTAGGAAACGGCTAAAATCTTAACCTTAAAATCCAGACCATAGAGAGGAATAAAACATGTCAAAATTGCGGGTTGGGCTATTATTCGGGGGAAGATCCGGCGAACATGAAGTATCGATTATTTCCGCCAAGGCGATCGCCGCTGCTTTAGGAAGGGATAAAAACGCCGAGAAATACGAAACCCACCCATTTTACATCGATAAAGAAGGGAGTTGGCACGGTCCGCAGGTTGCCCAACAGGTGCTTAACGCTGGGGTTGCGCCGCAAAGCGAAGAAGAATTCGACAAAAAGCAATTGTGGAAATTTCCCCCAGAAGCGGCGCAGATAGAGGTATGGTTTCCGATTTTGCACGGACCGAATGGAGAAGACGGGACCATTCAAGGATTGCTCACCTTAATGCGCGTGCCCTTTGTGGGAACTGGCGTCATGGGTTCTGCGGTAGGAATGGACAAACTGGCGATGAAAACTGCCTTCGAGAGAGCGCAGTTGCCCCAGGTGAAGTATGTGGAGGTGACGCGCGATCGCGTGTGGTCGAATCCTTGCGTGTTTCCCAAACTATGCGACGAAATCGAGGCGAAATTGGGGTATCCTTGTTTTGTCAAACCGGCAAATTTAGGGTCTTCCGTGGGGATTTCCAAAGTGCGATCGCGCGAGGAATTAGAAGCGGCATTGGATAGTGCCGCCAGCTACGACCGCCGCTTAATTGTAGAGGCGGGAGTCGAGGCGCGGGAAGTGGAATGTGCCGTATTGGGCAACGAGAATCCGAAAGCATCGGTGGTGGGAGAGATTACCTTCGAGAGTGATTTTTATGACTACGAGACCAAATACACCGATGGAAAAGCCAATTTGTTAATTCCGGCACAGATTCCCGAGGCGATCGCCGCGCAAATTCAAGAGCGGGCGATTCAAGCCTTTGAAGCCGTGGATGGGGCCGGATTGGCGCGAGTGGACTTTTTCTATCTCGAAGCCAGCGGCGAAATTCTCATCAACGAAATCAATACCCTACCGGGGTTTACGGCGTTAAGCATGTACCCACAATTGTGGGGAAAAACCGGAGTATCCTTCCCCGAATTAGTCGATCGCTTGCTTCAATTAGCATTAGAGCGACATACTAATTAAGACAACGGCATCGGATCGGCGAAAGCGGATAGCGGGCAACCGCCTATGGTGCTTAGCGCCGATCGCGATTGGTCCTAGGAGTGAGGAGTGGGTTCGAGAGTGTTGAAAAACCTTGATGATGCGCGCGATCGCAGACAGCTCAATCGGTTGCGAAGCTTTATCCCCCATCGAGAGACGCAAGTTGCGCGGTTGCGGGATATAGCCTCCACCCAACACAACGACTTTGACTATTGGATGGAGTTAACTCGCACTCGGGACCGCCAACTACAGCGGTTGCGGCAATTTGCGTCCCCCGAGCAACCTCGGAGGCGTCGCCGACGGAAGAAGAAAAAGCGGCGTCCCTTGCCTCCTGTGGTGCGATTTCTGTTGCGTCATGCCTGGATTTTACTGGTGGGCGCAGTGCTATCGATGGGGGCGATGGCATTTGGCGCGGTGATGGTGTTGCTCAATCCCAGTTTCAGTCAAACACCCCCTGCGCCACCGGGGAGGGAAAGGGTAGAGCGGGCCGAAAAAGTGCCGGTGGGGGTATTTGGGGCGATCGCCCTTAGCTGCGCCACCGGGTCGCTGATGATGTCAAAGTGGCTGAAAAGACCGAAGAATTGAGAAATTGAAGATAGAGTCTCAATTCTTCCGGTTCAATTTTGCTCCTGCATCAGCGATCGCCAATCTTGGATCGCCCCCTCGGGCCACAGCCAATTTTTCCCCAGGGCCTCCGGTTGAAAATTCAGCGGATCCGCAGACAGGACCATTTCTTGCTGCTTCCTCGCTTTGCCCAATAGGGCATTGCGATCGCCCTCGGGCAACTCGGGCAAACGCTTTTGCAACACCAGCGCTAACCCGGCGTAGGCGGTGAGGGCTTCTTCACTTTCCAGGGGGGCGGGTTGCGCTGCGGTAGATAAGCCGCCGGAATTATCCTCTGCGGTACTTTTCCACCCCGTGGCGGGCATTTTTTCCAGCAACTTGAGGGATTGCAACCAGGCATCTTGCGCCTTTTGGAAATTTCCAGCAGCGTAGTAGACAAAACCGAGGGCGTTGAGATATACTGGAGAGTTAGGCTCTTTTTGCACGGCGCGACTCCAGTATCGGCGGACATCATCCAAACTATATTTGGGATTGCCAGTTTGCAGGGCTTGCCATGCCACGCGACCCCAGAGAAAGGAAATGGCGGGGTCGGATTTATCGCGATCGGGTACCGCACTGAGTACGGCTTCGGCAAAATTAATGGCACCGCGTTGGGGGCGTAATAATTCTTCCACTGCCTTTTGCGCGGCGATCGCCTCTCCTTCATTGAAATATCCAAAGGCCAGTTTTGCCACTTCCGGCGTATTGAGGGTGGCCAAATCCACCGGTGGGGTTTCTTCTGGCGGGGTTGCAGGGGCGGACAAGGTGGTGGGGGGAAGGTCGAGCAGGGGATCCCGGGTAGTTTCCAGGCTGCGAGTGCGCCACAGACCGAAGCCGAAAAGGGCGATCGCCGCTACCCCGATCGCGCCGGCTACGGGCCACAGTTTCACGCGCCAGGATTTTCCGTTTCCGGACACTGACTGATTCTCCGCAGAAGAGGACTCCGCCGCTGACAATGCCGATGCTTGGGAATTCCTTGTCGCCGGGGATGGAGGCGGGGAGGGAAGCGCGCCCACCGCAGTGGTGGCGGACAATTGCGAGGGAGTGCGATCGCCCTGTGGTAGGGCGTGGGTCTGAGTCTCGGTTTCGGCGTCCGGATGTGGGCCGATAATGCTCCCCAACAAATCCGATACCAAGGACTCCGCCTCTTCGTCGGCAAAATCGTCGTACATCAAATCCTCATAAACCCCCTCCAAGTCTTCCTCATGCAGTGGTTCTACCTCGGCGTCCCACTGGGCGGGACCGGGGGGCTGATTTCTCGTCTGAGAGGGGAAGTTGTGTGCCGCCGAGAGGCGATTTTCCCGCGCCCCGGCGAGGGGCGGGTGGCTGCGACGGGCGGGGAAAGCGTTGGTAGGGGCTTGGGTGGCGGCGGTGGCCGGTGCGGAGGTGAGATATCCGTCAAATTCCGGATGCAGATAGAGGACCGGCAGCGCCCAGTAGAGTTGGTTGGATCCGTAGGCGGACATTAACCCTTGGCGGGCGCGGTTCAAGCTCAGATCCACCGGATATCCTTGCTTGATGTTGTAGTAAAACAGCCGGGTGAGGGTGAGGGCGACTTCATCGGTAATTCGTTCCGCCATTGCCAGGACGCCGGGGACGCCGCGCTTCACCAGGACTTCTGCTAGGGTGCGCCGCCCGGTGGCATCGGTGGGGTCTGAGGTGGCGGAGTAGGCTCCTCGGCAAGAGTTGAAGACGGCCATGCGAATGCCGCTGTTGACCAGCAGTCCGGCGAGGTCGTCACCGGTCAAGACTTCGGTTAAGCCGGTTTTGCGACTGACGAGATACAGTTCGCCTCCTGCAGGCCCGACATTGCTGTGACCGGAGTAGTGCAAGACTTGGTAGTGGTTTTGTTCTAGGGCGCGGGTGAGTTCTTCGCGATCGGGTTGTTCGAGGATATGGAGTTCGATTTCTGGAGGGTTTCCGATGACGGGGGTGCTCCCGCGCCAGCGCTTTTTCAGTTCTTCGCGCAGGTGGAGGGCTTCGCGTTTGAGGCCGAGGTTTTCGCGATCGGTGGGGGCGGCGAGTACCATTAAAATTTTTACCCGATCGCTCGAGGAGTTGGGTAAGGCAACCGGGGCTAAGGTGGGCTGATAGCGCGAAAACACGATATCTTTGCCGGTGGCGATCGCCCGGGCGTCTTCGTGGATGACTTCCCAGGGAAGACTGGGAAGGCGAGAGCCTTTGAGTCCCAGGCGCAATCGCAAAACGTTGCCTCGGTTATGGGCGATCGCCTGGGCTGAGGTCAGGCGATCGCGCAAGCTACCTTGAAATAAGGCGTTATAAAGTTCTTCCCCCAGTTCGACTAAACTGCGAAACCGGGTGCGGGTGGTCTGGGTCGTGGCGGCTATTTGCCCCGACTCCAACTCGCCGCTGGCGGCAGACAATTCGCTCGGGACTTCTCCCTCACTGGCTCTGAGCCACCCTACGAGGGGGTCTTCCATCAGGGTGGCAGCTTGGCGCAACCACTCCTCGAGGGGCCAAACTACCTGCTCTTCCGCCGGTAGCACCCCTTTCGGTGCTTGTTCGGTTCGCACCAAATACTGTTCGTCCCCCACTGGGGTGACAGAAATATGCAATTCTTCAAATTTCTCGGTCACAGCTTCACTGCACTCCTGCTCACTGCGTCAATCCTGCGGGCTTGGGTTAAATTTTGGATCGATAATGTTCCTGGTTGGTTTACTCTATATGTTAAGCGCTCAAATCGCTGATGTCTCCTATACCGGCAGAGGAAAATTTTTAATTCAATAGAGGGAAATCTCGCGCGGACGGTCTCACTCACAACGAGTAGGCTCGAAGCACTGGATTTCCATATTCATCGTTCGGAGATTTTACGGAAGTAGACGCACGGCACTGTCAAAAGTTACCGCTTCAGGAGGATTTTTACCAAACTTAATGAAAAATTCCCCTGGCGATCGCCATTTCAGGCGATCGCGCTACTGCTTTGCCAATCAATCCCACCCCCTGGATCCAGCCCATCCGGATGGGATTTCCCTAGGCGCGAATCCTATTTGCGTAGATTCACCCTCTTTCAACTCTCAGGCTTAACACCCTGGGAGTTTTTTTTCGGGTTTGTCAATTTTGTGCCTTAACTGTCCGGAAAGCCGATTTTTTAACGCGAACAATAGAGTGGTAGATGCACCCTGATTGACACCTCCCGCCCCTCCGGGGGCGGGTTTTTTTATTTACAAACTCAACCGTTGTTTGCCCAATTCCCGGTCATCTTTCGGTTGAGATTCGGCTGTAGACGGCTCGAGAGTTGCAACAACTCTAGAGCGATATTCCCTGAAAGGCATTTATAAAATCTTAGCAGCTTCGCGCGCGCAAGTCTAGTACATGCTCCCACTGACTCGGAATGAAGAGATGCACTGGCGCAGAAGATTCCCGCGCGATCGGGACTTAACTTTTTTTATCCCTATCGCTATTTTAGCAGCATTTTTTCCGCCGGGGAGGATTCTGGGAAGAAAATCAGCCGAATTTTCTCGGCAGAATCACTCCAACCGCTTTCCCTGACGCGATTTTTTGCACTCTGAAAAACTTCTTCTCCCTGGCTCAACTCTTTTGACACTCAACGCCTCACCCCTTCCCTTGGATCCCCCACGACGCTCAAAGCCCGATCGCCGCTTATCATACAAAGTATCTTTTGTCAAGCCCATTTTAGTATTACTTTCTATGACTTGCAGGGCGATCGCGCTTTATTTTAGCACAACTGTCCGAGCGGGCCAATCAAAGCGGGGGATTGAAATCGCGCCTTGGCACAGGTTAACTCCGCCTAGGCGGACTATTTTTTATATCATCGGCGGTTGATAATGAAAGGCGGGGGATTGAAATCGCGCCTTGGCACAGGTTAACTCCGCCTAGGCGGACTATTTGTTTGCATCTATTTCTGTATAATTTATATGATATCCTGTTAAGTCGATGACCAATCCAAAATAGCCGGCGTAGGTGGGCGAAGGTTCGTTTACCACACCCCGATCGCCTGTTGGGCGTTTTTGAGAGATAAAAAAATTCGCCCGCGCGGGCGGGCGAAAACTTTAGGGAAGGGCAGGGGTTGTGTATTCCAAAGGTATTCCCGGGAAAGCGGGGAACCGGAGAAAGCCTGCCTTATTGGTCGGCGATCGCCTCGAAAGATTTCACTTCTAGCACAGGCCCGATCGCAGCCATTGTCATCACATCATCGCGCACTTCGCCGTCTACCTTCACCATTTGGCCCGGTTTCAACAATGCGGAAGGTGCGCCTTGATAAATCTCGTAAGATTGGCCATCATCGGCAACCAGCGCCCAAGCACCGGTGCCGATATCGCGACGTTCGATTTTGCCTTGTACGGTTACGCTCATGCTACTTGTCCCTCACCTTTCATTGCCAAGCGGGCTAACGCAAAGCACAATCCGGCATTCACCAGCAAGAAAGCGCGCGCGCCGATGCCACTTCCAATCCACAGCAGGGTGGGTGCGGGAGCCAAAAAGGCACTTACGGCGAGACAGCTTGCCACGCCGATACTCGAGCCGATCGCGAACCACTTCCATTGCGAATGTCCCAGAAGCAATACCACCAGGACCGCCGGAATGACTACGCTGGCAAAAATCGGGTTGAGGGCTGCATTCCCTTGAATGGCACTGCCCAATTCGGGAATGGAACTACCCATGACGCGAAAAGGCCATTGGGGCAAGTCAAAGATATAGAATCCGCGCAATACGAACAATCCAGAACTGCCGGCCACCAATCCACTGACCATACTCCAGGTCCAAGTGAAGGGGAAATAGGTTTTCAACAACCAGGCAATAATATACGAACCCACTACCATCAGCACTTTTGGCAACAGGGCATAGACGCCACCATCGATCCAGAAGCGGGGGTTGAGATAGCCATTGTCGCGCAACCAGCGGAAGAAGTCGCCGAAGATTGCGCCGAAGTCAAAGTTACCGCGTTTGGCCACTACTAGGGCATTGGCGGCATCCAAATGGCCGGCTCCAAAGTGGTTCATCGGGTCGTCTTTCACTTGGCGTGCCGATTCTTGCAGCACTTTGGTCACTAGGTCCGGTTCTTCTACGCCAGAGGCTCTGATTAATGCTGCAACGCCGGCCACATGGGGGGATGCCATGCTGGTGCCTTGATAGGCTTTAAAGGCAAAGCCGGGGCGGCGAGTGTCGGGGTCGATGGAAATGGTTTCTTGCAGGATACCACCGGCATCGCCTTTGGTGGTGTCGCCACCTGGGGCGGCAATATCCACGCCGGCTCCAAAGTTAGAATAGGGGGCTTTTTCGCCGGTGGAGTCGATCGCCGCCACGCCGATGACGTTGGCGTAGCGGGCGGGATAGGAGGCGCTATTGCGGTTTTCGTTTCCGGCGGCGGCGACGATGACGACGCCTTTGCTGTGGGCATAGGCGATCGCTTCTTTCATGGCGTTGCTTTCACCGGCTCCGCCCAAGCTCATGTTAATCACGTCTGCGCCGTTATCGGCAGCAAATTTAATCGCTTCGGCGATATCGGCAATGTTTCCGCCACCGCCTGCGCTGAGCACTTTTAAGGGCATGATGCTGGCTTCGTAGGCAATCCCGGCGACGCCATAGCCGTTGTTGGTGGTTTGGGCAATGGTGCCGGCTACGTGGGTGCCATGCCCGTTGTCGTCATCGGCTAATTCGCGATCGTTTACGAAGTCGTACCCCTTGACAAATTTGGTATCTTTTAAGTCGGGAACTCGACTGACGCCGGTATCGATAACTGCGACGGTGACGCCGCTGCCTTTCGTGTCTGCCCACGCTTTCTCTGCGTTAATGCTGCGGAGGTTCCACTGCTGCCCGTAGAGGGGGTCGTTGGGAGTGTCCAAGGCCCGATACTGATAGGCCGGTTCGATGTATTCCGTGTATTTGGACAGGTCGGATTTTTTCAGGCGACCGAGTAAGTCGCGATCGCCTCGAACCAGGTACAAATTGTCTTGCCAAGAAAATTCGCTGTTGAGTTGTGGGGCTAGCCCATACTCGTTTGACAGTTGGCTCAATTGTTTCTCTACCTGGGCGGGGGGAATGTCCTCCCGAAAATCCAGTACGATGGATTCAAAGGTGCCTTGGTTGGCCAATCCTTTGAAGTTAAATAGAGCAAAGCTCAATCCGACAATAAATAAGCCGAGGAGCAGAAATTTTTTCATACAACTTTACCAGGGTAGCGCCTGTTATCTCACCACGATAACTCATTATTATCCTGTTTTGGGGGAATGTTTCAGGATTTTAATCTTTCCTGCCGTAAGGTGGGCAATGCCAATCCGTGCAATGCCCGCATCCAACTCGCATCCAACTCGCATCCAACTCGTTCCCAGGCTCAGCCTGGGAACCCTCCCGCGAGGCTCAGCCTCCTAGCATGGCCTCCGGTGGGCAATGC
>NZ_JAYFEQ010000433.1:0-2159 GCF_055795085.1 Phormidium sp. CCY1219
CGTACACCGGGAAATGGAGCCTTGTACTTTCTAAAAAAAGGAAGTCCTGTGGGAGTGCTGTTTATGTAAGGGGGGGGGCGAATTCCTCCCCATACATAAATGACAGGGGTTTCCATTCGCCCCCCTTGCCAACCCCTAATTTTCGATGAACCGGAGCGATCGCCCCCTCGGCTGTCCCTATGTGAGAAAAATGTGCCCCCCAACCCTCAATCACAGGCGTTTCACAGCAATGAAACCGCTCATGTATAGAAGCCGCCGCGATCTGCGCCCTCTTATCTTTTCTGGAGTCTGTAGCGGTTCGTGACGGGCAAGAGCAAGGGGGTCGCATCCCTTGAATCCAAATCCCCATCGCCTCCTCTTCTCAGATTCCCGATCGCTGCCAAATCGCGCAAAACCCAGACCCTCGGTCAAAATGCATCCGATTTTTCCACCCCCTCCACCCCCTACCCCCCGCCAAACCGCGATCGTCAATGCCCAACCCGCCAGAGTCCACCAGGGAGCTTGCAGTTTGAGGCAGCTCAAAATACTTGCACCATTCACTCCTTACTATTGAGATGATAAGTCAGTGTGGGCCGTCGGGCTTCACGCACTATTCAGGGTGTCGGCACTCAAACCATCACGGGAGAACTGGATATGTTCAATTCCACTGAAATTTTAATAGATGACTTCGTAAAACAGCTCAAACAAGGCTACCATCGAACCTACGGCGGGCTGAAACCCGACTATGCAGATATCATTGGCTGGGCGGGACACATGGCCCTGGAAAACCTCGCCAACACCGATGCGCTTTACCATAATGTGGAACACACCATCAACGTCACCTTAGTGGGGCAAGAAATTATGCGCGGCAAACACATCCGCGATGGGGGAGTTTCTTGCGAAGATTGGTTGCACTTCATCATTTCGCTAGTCTGCCATGACATCGGCTACGTGAAAGGAGTCTGCAAGCAAGATAGACCGGGTATTTATGCCACAGGGCAAAATGGCGAAACCGTGACATTGGATCCCGGAGCAACTGCAGCCAGCCTGACCCCTTACCGCGTCGATCGGGGCAAACTCTTTGTCGAAGAGCGATTTGGCGGTCACAAACTCATTGATGCCGAACTGATTAAACACAATATCGAACTGACTCGCTTCCCCATGCCCGTTGCCGCCGATCGCCAAGATACCAACAACTTTCCGGGTTTAGTTCGTGCGGCTTCTTTAATCGGACAACTCAGCGATCCGCGCTACTTGAAAAAAGTTAGCGCCCTGTTCTATGAATTTGAAGAAATTGGCATGAATAAAAAACTCGGCTACAGCAATCCCGGGGATTTGCGCGCCAACTATCCCAAGGTTTATTGGAATAGCGTCTATCCCTACATCAAAGATGCCCTACACTACTTAGGACTGACGCAACAAGGCCAGCAAATCATCGCTAACCTCTACGCGAACGTTTTTGTCATCGAACACGATACGCACCAACCCGAGTCTCCCGAATAACCCGATCCTCTCCGCCGGTTGTATATCGCCGGTCAAAACCCACCCCCTGTTTTCCCCCAGCATCGTGGGGGAGATTTGCCGAGGGTGGCATCTGTGCGGATTTGTGACCCTCGTCTCAGCCGCGTTTGGGGCAAAATACTCGTTGGGCGTTTGAGCCAGATCTGAGATTTTGTCTTAAAATGGTAAGGTTGTCAATCACTTAAGGGATTACACTCATGGCGGTTCCAAAGAAAAGAACCTCGAAAACCAAGCGCAATCAGCGCAAAGCAGTTTGGAAGCGCAAGGCAGCCCTGGAAGCTGAGAAAGCGCTTTCTCTAGGGAAGTCCGTTTTGACGGGACGCTCGAAGGGCTTCTTCTATCCTCCCGACGAAGAGGAAGAGGAAGAAGCGTAAACCCACTGGGGTTCGGGGAACAGCGCAGGAGAGTCAGCACCCCCGGCTGAAGCACGGGGGCTTCGTGCCCTCCTGCAACAGGATAGCTGACCAGCTTAAGCCTTAACTGGCTACGTTCAGAGCAAGAGTTAACGTTCCTACCCTGGGATGCGTGCTAGTTCCAGGCTCTAGAACCAAATCGTTAAACACTCCTAAGGGGTTAAGACCGTGCGATTTGGAAAGTACCGACTCTGAACATTAGCGAAGCCAACGTTACGAGCAATCAGAACAGACGCAACAATGTCT
>NZ_JAYFEQ010000434.1:0-39069 GCF_055795085.1 Phormidium sp. CCY1219
CTCCTTTCTCCTTTCTCCTTTCTCCTTTCTCCTTTCTCCTTTCTCCTTTCTCCTTTCTCCTTTCTCCTTTCTCCTTTGTCCAATAACCAATGACAATTGACCAATGACCAATTTTATTGCCAATTGCCGATTAAAATAAACGGCGACCACACGGCGGGATGGTTGTAAGCGAGGTTGTCAATCATTTTAATTTGAGCTTTTTGGAGGGCTTGTGCTTTAGAAATGTTGGGTTGTTGTAGCTGAGTGTAAAATTCTTCAATCAGCGGAACGGTGGCGGCGTCGTTAATGAACCACAGAGTGGCTAAAGCGGTTTCGACCCCGGCGCGAACTGCCACTCCAGCAATACCCAAGGCAGCGCGATCGTCACCTGCTGCGGTTTGACAAGCGCTGAGGGTTAGGAGTTCCACCGGCTGTTGCCGATCGCGATAGGAACGCAACAGGTTATCGATTTGCTCAATTGTAATTTTAGAATCAAAAGAAAGCAAAAAAGTATTGTCCGAATCTACACCAAATTTGCCGTGGGTGGCCATATGAACGATAGGATACTCGCCTTTTTCTAATTGCTCGACCAATCGAGTGGTGGTAAACTCTTCATCGAGCAGTTTAGCGCCGCCTAAAATAGAATTGACTCGCTCTACTTCGGTGGCTACATTGTTGAGAGCGGAAAAGGGTGGAATTGCAACGGTTAAACCCAATGTTAGGGCTTTGAGCTGTCGAGATTTTTGGGAGGAATTGGTGGTGACGCTGAGACTGGGAGTGGTAGCGATCGCATATTTTTGGATTAAAAATTTTTCTCCATCATTAAGCGCTGCCATCGGCACTTTTCGCAAAACTCCATCGTGAATAAATACTAATGTTTTCGGTTGAGCCAGGATTAAATCCCGTTCTAAAGGACGAATGAGAATGTCGTATAAGTTTTGAGCGTAGGTGATATATTCATAGGTAGAGCGTTTTTCGAGAAATTCCCGAAACTGATTAATTTTAGCTTGTAATTCGGAGGCGGAAATTTCTATGGGATAGCGTTTCAGCAGAGGCGGTTGTTGGGAATTTCCGGGTAATTCTAAAATCAGTTCCGTGCGATCGCCTAAAATAACCGAGTAGATTGCTGCTGCATCTGCCTCCAACTGATTATCGGCAGTGTCTTGTGCGACTTCCACACAATCATCGCCAAAGAAATTCCGCAATTCAGCTAATTTAAGGGAATCTAAAATATTTAAAGCTTCGTGAATTTTCGATTGATTTTGGGCAGAATATGCGAGGGTTGAATGCGAAGAAAATCGGGAAAAATTTTCCGTTGACGGGTTGGGGGAAAATTCCCGCTCCATGCTACTGTTTAATAGCAAGGCAATCAGTTCGCGATAAACCGGTTCTACAGCATCGCGAAAGTCAAATTGAATATCCGGGTTAGCGGCGAGAATATCGCTGCGAATAGTTTGCAAGGTAGCGATCGCGCGATTGTAAGCAGAGATGGCGTTTTCAATGTTGCCCTGTGCTTTGAACAGGCGCGCGGCTTGCCACTCCCACCGATATAAACTTTCCGCCGCCTGCACTTCTTGCGCGGCAAATTCAGCTTGTCGAGTCAGTTCCATAGCGGTGGAATTGTCCTCCGCCTCTTCGTAAAGATGCCCTAAGCTACCGAGGGCAAAAGATTCCGTGCGGCGATCGCCGAGATTTTGCGCCACAGTTATCGCTGCGTTTAACAATTGTTTGCGGTTTTCCGAGGACATGGAAAGACGCGACGAAGAAGCGATATTAATCAAAGCTCTGGCTTTAGCGCGAGAATCCGGTGCAGTGGCGAGAATCTCTAGAGCGCGATCGCGATTTTCCCTGATTTCCCGGCGAAAATCCACGGTGGAATCGCGGGATAATCGAGCCAAAACGCGGTTAAGATTTAACAACGCCGTGACTTGTTTAATGCTGCCGATGGTTGCGGCTTCACTGGCGCTTTGTTCGAAGGAGGTTTTAGCGGATTGGAGGTTGGTGGCAGCTAGATCCAACAAGCGCTCTCGTTCCGAAACATCCCCTTCTAAGTTAGCCACATTGGCTTGATATTGAAAGCGTTTGGAGCGACTGAGGTAAACATTTCCTAAATGATTTAAGGCAGTTGCCACGTAAGCAGAATGCTGTAAATTGCGAGAAATTTCTAAACTCTCGGTCAGTGCGGCGATCGCGGCTTTGTATTGCCCAGCACCCCAATAAGCATTTCCCAGGGCACCTTGAATGGCTGCTTCAGTCAGAGAATCTGGGGTATTTTTAACATAGTCTTGCGCTTTTGCCAACAGTTCGATTGCCTGTTGATGTTGTCCTAACTCGTTATAAGCTTGTGCGCGATCGCTGAGTAACCGGGCTAACTCGATAGCGATCGCCTCTCGAGAGGCACCTGGGGTTTCCAGGTGTATTTGATAAATCTCAAATGCCTGCTGCCAATTGAGAATTGCGCGATCGAGCTGTCCGATTTCGCGATAAGCGCGAGCTAAATTGCCATATACCACAGCGCAATCCACTTCAGACTCGCATCCAATCGTGGCATCGAGTTGGGATAAAGCATCTTGCCACAGGGCGATCGCCCCGACAAATTCCCCGGCGTGATAGCGATCGATTCCCCGTTGCACCAGAGACTCCACCGGCAGTTCCACCCCGGTGGCTTTTGTGGGGAAAAATTCACTCGCCCAGAATTCTTTCCCCGGAAATATTCCCAGAATACCCACCAAAAAAACTCCTGCCAAAAATAACCCCAGGGATTTAGCAAAGCGCCGACGCCGAGAGAGGCACCCAGAGGGCTGAAAGCATCTACGATTCATTTTTATCCCCTTCATTTTTAATCTCATTGTTAAATGGGCGATTTATTTATCATAGTCCTCCGACTAAATTTCAGGAAAATCGAAAATTCCTTGAGCATTAAAGCCGACAAAAACGGGTTGTTTTAAAATAAAATACCCCGAAATAGAAATAGGCAAAGCAGAGGAAAGTGCAGCCTGCAAGCCATACCAAATTGGCACCCTACTATTCCTTTCGGCAGTAAGCAGGCGGGGAATCGGGAACTGTTCGCCGATCGTGTTAGCCTTTTTCAAGTAAAGGAATAAATAGATGACAGGCAGCATTACACCAATTAACTGAAGTTAGACTCCAGAGTTTTCCGAGACTCATTGTACTTTATAAAAAAATACTATCCTCGCCTAGGGTTTTATGGGACAAATAAAATTCACGATCGCCATTTTTCTCGGAGGAGTTACGGGTTCGATTGCGTTCAACGCCAATACCGTGGCTGGCAATTGCACCGATCCCCCCGGTGAGTTTGTCCGGGGGATGGAAACCCCGCCCCCGGTGTTATGGGTTCAGACCATTCCACAGATTCCGCCAGGAACCGTAGAGCCGCAATCGCCGGATTGGGAGCGCTTGCCAGACACCCCAATGCCCACCGAACCTGCACCCTCAGTGACACCCCCGGAAACCGCGCCAGAAACCCCTGCATCCGCACCCGGGACAACGGTGATGGTGCGCGAGGTCACAGTGTTGGGAAATACCGTATTTTCCCCAGAAGAAATCCAGCGCGTAGTCGGTCCTTATGAAGGCAAATCGGCCACATTTGAAGACCTGTTAGCGATTCGGATGAGCATAGCCGATTTGTATGTAGCGCATGGGTACGTGACCTCCGGGGCATTTTTGCCGCCCCAGGATGTATCCGATGGAGCGATCGAGATTCAAGCAGTAGAGGGGGAATTGGAACGGATCGAGATTGAGGGATTGAACCGACTCACAGAAAGCTACCTGCGCGATCGCATTGGCTTAGCAGCGGATCCTCCCATCGACCTCTACGCCCTCGAACAAGCCTTGCAACTGTTGCAACTCGACCCGCGTTTGAGTTCGGTTCGGGCGCAGTTAAAAGCGGGAACCACCCCCGGGCGGAGTGTGTTGACGTTAAACGTTACCGAGGCGTCGGCGATGTCTGGCGTGTTGAAGGTAGAAAATTACGACTCCCCCACTGTGGGTTCGATCCGCTATAGTGCCGCCCTCAGTCACAATAATGTGCTTGGTTTCGGCGATGCGATTCGGGCGGAATATGGTCGCACGGCTGGGGTGAATGATTACGATATTCGTTACGAAGTGCCGATGAATGCTCGCAATGGCACCCTAAGCTTGCGCTATCGCAATAGTGACAGCAATATTATTGAAGATCCGTTTGATGAATTGGAGATTGAGGGACGCACCCAGACGGTTTCGATCGGGTTTCGGCAACCGATCGTGCAAAGTTCCGAGGAGGAATTTGCCTTGTCTGTGGCGGCAGATTGGCGTCAAAGTCGGACATTTTTGTATGAGGACATGCCGTTTTCGTTTTCCTCCGGACCGGAAAAGGGAGAATCGAAGGTGACGGCCCTGCGATTGACGCAAGAGTGGGTGAGGCGCACGCCGAAGCTAGTGTTAGCGGCGCGATCGCAGTTTAGCGTGGGGTTGGATCTGTTAGGGGCGACGGCACGAGACAACGAACCCGACGGTCAGTTTGTCAGTTGGTTGGGACAGTTTCAATGGGTGCAAGATTTAGGGGGAGATGTGCTCGGCGTGGCGCGCTTTGCCACTCAGCTAACGCCGAATTCTTTGTTGCCTCTGGAGCAGTTTAGTGTTGGGGGCATCGATACCGTGCGCGGATATCGCCAAAATCAAAGAGTGGGAGACAACGGGGCGATCGCATCCCTGGAATTGCGCGTGCCACTGGTTCGCGACCCCGAAGGGTGGGGATCGATTCAAATGGCTCCATTTATCGATGTGGGAACGGTTTGGCAAACCAGCGGCAAGGTGGCTTCTCCAAATACATTGGTCAGTGGCGGTTTGGGAGTGCGCTGGCAGCACGAGCGATTTAGCGCGCGGTTGGATTGGGGGTTTCCCCTCAGCGATATTGAGCGTCGCGGGGAGTCCTTGCAAGATAATGGGGTGGTTTTCTCATTTCAGGTTTACCCCTTTTAAGGGCATATCCCGCCGCGCAACGGGACAAGTTGAGTCGTCCAACCGATCCGCTCGATGCTATTTTGGCTTGATGACCAGAACCGAGCAGGGTGCATCTGCGACGACTTGAGCACTGACGGAACCTTCAACAATGCGTTTGATGCCGGTTAATCCCCGGTTTCCAATTAAAATCAGATCGGCCTGGTAAATGTTGGCTAAACGCACGATTTCTTCGGCTGGATCGCCGCTGACGATTTCAATTTGGCTGTTGCAGGGGATTTTTTCTTGATAGGCTTGGAGCTGCTTTTCAATGGTGCGATAAGGCAATGCTTCGGTTTCGGCGGTGGGTCTATCCACAACGAGATCCAAGTCGGAGTGATGATTGGCAATCGCGTGAGCGAGGATGACTTGGGTCATGGTTTCGAGCTTGAGGTTATGAAGGGTGGCGATCGCTTGCTCGGATAGCTCAGATGCATCAAGCGCCACGAGAATTGTATTAATCACTACAGATGTCTCCTAAATGCTGGCTGAAGGCTGAAAAAGGGGGTGTTGGGGGAAAGGCAGGGTTTTTGGGGGAAACCGTCTTTCCCGAAACAATTTCGTTCAAGGCATAGTGTAGCGGTATTCTCTGACAAAATTGCGCTTGGGGAAGTTACGAGGCGATCGCTTCTATGAGGTTTTGAGGCGGGTTGCTTTGTTGAGGGAGGGGTGGTGGTTCATGGAGAATATTCCAGGGGGTTGTGAAAAGAAAGGGGAGGGGAGGGGTGGGGATTCGCACCACAGGGATTTGACAGTGGAGGGAGCGGTAGCTTAAAAAAGGTCTATAGCCAAAGAATGGCTAGGGCGAATCCGCACCGCCCCTGGGGGAGGCGAAACAGGAGGGGAATTTTTAGGCGATCGAGACGGATTCGGCGCGCGGCGGTCTCGATCGGGGTTCGCCACGGTCTTCCTCAATCCCTGGTGGGGTGAAGGGGCAACGCGGCAAAGCGCGGGAGAGGGAAGAAAAGTTGCCAGGGTGTTGCCACCTCCGATGGGGGGATGAGGGGCGGATAGCTGGGGAAATAAAAAAGCCGACTGAAATCAATCGGCATAGGAGGGGAGGCGATCGAGAGCCAGAAGGGCGGACTTGCCTACCCCTGAACGGAGTCGGTGGCAAGCGGGTGGGTTGGGAAAGCCACCGAGTGCTGAGTTTAGGGATTGTCTTGAGTTCGCCGTCGCACGGACTCGGCATGAGAGAAAAGACCCTCCGCTGTGGCAAGCTGGTCGATCGCACCCGCGACTTTTTGGAGTGCTTTGGGAGAATATTGAATCAGGCTCGAGTGCTTGAGAAAAGTTTCTACCCCCAAGGCGGAGGCATAGCGAGCCGATCCAGAGGTCGGGAGGGTATGGTTAGGGCCGGCGAGGTAATCGCCCACCGCTTCCGGAGTGGAATTGCCCAGGAAGATGGCACCGGCATGGCGAATGCGATCGAGTAAATCCCAAGGTTCAGCCACTTCGAGTTCTAGGTGTTCCGGGGCAAACGCATTAGAGAGTTCGGCTGCAGTGGATAAAGAATCCACCACCACCACCAAGCCATAGTGAGCGATCGCTTTTTCCGTCAGGGTGCGGCGCGGGTGATCCACAAGCTGCATGTCCACTTCCGAGACCACCTTGCGAGCTAAGCCAGAATCGGTGGTAATCAGAATGGCGGCAGCCATCGGATCGTGTTCGGCTTGCGCCAACAGATCTGCCGCCACATGCACCGGCTTCGCGCTCGAATCGGCGACGATCAGAACTTCCGAAGGACCGGCTAGGGAGTCGATCCCCACCGTTCCGTAGACCTGTTTTTTTGCCAAGGTGACGTATATATTACCCGGACCGGTAATGACATCTACCTTAGGGATGGTTTCCGTGCCGTAAGCCAAAGCAGCGATCGCCTGAGCGCCACCCACGCGATAGATTTCCTGGATGCCCGCTTCTTGAGCTGCCACCAGCACGGCAGGGGTTATCGTACTCTGGGGTCCGGGAGGAGTACACATAACGATCCTATGCACGCCGGCCACTTTAGCCGGAATGGCATTCATCAACACTGTACTGGGATATGCCGCTGTGCCACCCGGAACGTAGAGTCCAGCCCTATCCACCGGGGTATAGCGTTTACCCAGAACAATTTCATCATCCCCAAATTGAACCCAAGATTTGGGGATGCGCTGTCGATGAAATGCCTCGATTTGAAATTTGGCGAGGCGAATCGCATCGAGTAATTCCTTGGGAACCTGCTGATAGGCAGCATCCAATTCGGAGCCACTGACGCGCAACTGCTCGGCTTTGAGGTGTTGCGCGTCGAATTCAGCCGTATAATGCAGGAGTGCTCGGTCGCCTTGACGTTTGACAGCCTGTAGAACCTCACGCACCGTTGCCTCTTTGTGGACAACTTGGTCGTCGTGAGTGCGATCGCAGATTCGCCGGAGTTCAGCTTTTGCCTCAGCCAGCTGTGTAATGATTCGCAACATGGAGTTAGGAGGTAATCTTCAGGTGTTGCCCGACCGGGAAAGTCATCCGCCACATCAACCGAGACTACCGATGCAACGGCTTTTCCTTTCCCTTCTTCTCTAGCTTAACCTGGATTTTCGCTTCCATCAGCATTTGCGCCAGATCTGGTGTTATAGTAGATTATCTAGGATTTTGTATGTTTGTACTATTTCGATTGAGTTTTTCGCGAATCAACTGTGGCTAATATCAAGTCTGCTATCAAGCGCGTCAAAATTTCCGAGCGCAACCGTTTGCGTAATAAATCTTACAAGTCAGCGGTGAGAACCCTGATGAAGAACTGTTTTGCGGTCATTGAAGAGTACCGCAACAATCCCAACCCCGAGTTGCTCCAAGAAGTCTACAGCCGAAAGAATGTGGCTTACAGCAAAATTGATAAAGCCGTCAAAAAAGGCGTCCTGCATCGGAACAACGGGGCACGGAAGAAATCGCAGCTAGCCAAAGCGCTCAAAAGCGTTGGCGAAACCACTGCTGCCGCATCTTAGCAAGTGACTCAGGGGGAAGCGTCGCGGGTGGCGCGAAAGCGCGTCCCATCGCCCGTCTCCAGCGGTTAGGGCAATCTCAGCCATGAGTCACGACAACCACCCTGTTTGTCAGAAGGACTCAAACTCCTGACAACTCCAGAACATAGGCAGTCGCCACCGGGAAAGCTGTTTGATGCCGAAAAAATCAGGCAAAAAAAAGCGACTGGTGGTAAAATTTTCATGGCTGCATAAAACACCTGCGAGGGTTCCATCGGTGGCACCGTAGCCCCCTGAATCGACAAGGGCGCGCGGCTAAAAACGAGCTTGATTTCGCCGTTGCTACAGATCGTCAGCCAAAGGTATGGATCCCAGAAAAGCGAGCTGGGGAAAATGTTGGGGCAGGTTTGACGACAAATTGCACCCTCGGCGATCGCAACCGAAATCCGCTCCTTGGGGTAGTGGCGGATGCGGAAATCCCGAAAACCGCCAGGAAAACCCAGGAGTAAAGCAGCTTGTCAGCACCCCCGGCTGAAGCACGGGGGCTTCATGCCTCCAGCTTCAAATAGCTGACCAGCCTAAGCCCTTTGGGGGCTAAGTTTTTAGGGTCATGGCACCGACAAATGCTTTCGGTGTTTGTCGCCCTGTCGCTAACGGTTAAACAGCCCTAGGAGGGGTAAGGCAGTGCCGTTAGCCTAACAAGCCCAAAAAACATTGGCGAGGAGAACATTACCCGTTTAACGGAGATTCAATGTCAAATTTTATCTTTGTCTTAGACACCAACAAGCGGCCACTGGACCGAGTGCATCCGGGGAAAGCTCGGCGACTCCTCAGTACAGGGAATGCCGCCGTATTTCGCCGTTATCCGTTCACCATCATACTCAAACAAGCCTACCCAGAAATCCCCGTACAAGACCTAGAACTTAAACTCGATCCGGGTTCTCAGGTCACAGGAATTGCAGTTGTACAGGGTACGAAGGTAATCTTCGGGGCGGAGCTTGAACACCGAGGGCAGCAAATCAAGGATGCGCTGCTGTCCCGTCGTCAATTACGACGAAGCAGGCGAAATCGCAAAACCCGCTATCGCCAAGCTCGATTTCTGAATCGAACTCGTCCAAAAGGTTGGCTTCCCCCTAGCCTACAACATCGGGTAGACACCACAATGACATGGGTTAACCGCTTCCGCAGGCTAGCCCCAATTGCCCGCATTGCTCAAGAGCTAGTACGGTTCGACCTGCAACTCATACAGAACCCTGAGATATCGGGCATTGAGTACCAGCAAGGGGAATTGCAAGGCTATGAAGTCAGGGAATATTTATTAGAGAAATGGAATCGGAAATGTGCTTACTGTGGAGCTGAAAATCTGCCACTTGAACTTGAGCATATTCATCCTCGGTCGAAAGGAGGCACTGACCGGGTCTCTAACCTGACCCTGGCTTGCCACTCATGCAATCAATCCAAAAGCAATCGGGACATTCGAGACTTTTTATCAGGCAAGCCTAGCCTATTGAACCGTATCCTGAAGCAGTCCCAATCACCGCTCAAAGATGCGGCAGCCGTCAATTTAACCCGGTGGGCGTTGTTCAATGCCCTGAAACAAACAGGTTTACCTGTGGCGACAGGCACGGGGGGACAAACCAAGTTTAATCGGACTCGATTAAACCTACCCAAAACCCACTGGCTAGATGCTGCCAGTGTTGGGAAAATTGATTCACTTAAAGTCCTGACTACAAACCCGTTGTTAATTGCAGCAAAAGGACATGGGACTCGACAGATGTGTGGCACTGACAAGTTTGGGTTTCCAAAGCGTCACCGCTCGCGGGTGCAAATTCATCAAGGATTTCGCACTGGCGATATCGTTACTGCCATTGTCACTAAGGGCAAGAAAATTGGGTCTTATGTTGGGCGAGTTCTCTGTCGCGCATCCGGCAGCTTTGATATTACGACTCAATCGGGTCGGGTGTCTGGAATTAGCCATAGGTATTGCCAACCAATTCACAAAAGGGATGGTTATGCTTATGCGTTTGCTCATACTCTATAGGCGACTAAAGTCGCCGTTCGTTTTTCCTCCCTGCGCTAAAGCGACAGGGCTTCCAAACGTATCGAGGTATTTTCCGTGAATATTCATGCGAGGAAACCCTCGTTCCAGTAAAAGGTAAAGAGGCCCCACCCAAGGATCCACTGGTTGGAGCCTCCCAAAGCGCCCCAAGCGCCTCCGATATGGAGACTCTGAAAGTGCAGCCGTGGGATATTCCGTCCCCAGAGTGACTACACCGATGCAATTGATAGATACCCACGTTCACATAAATTTCGATCGATTCGCGCAAGATATAGAGGCTGTACGCGAACGATGGCGGGAAGCCGGGGTTGTGCGTTTGGTTCATTCCTGTGTCCAACCAGAAGAATTTGCGAGCATTAAAGCATTAGCCGATCGTTTTGCGGAAATGTCCTTCGCCGTGGGTTTACACCCCTTAGAGGCGCACCAGTGGACAGCCAACATGGGAGAGACGATCGCAACTCGAGCGCTGAGGGAGCCACGAGTGGTGGCGATCGGCGAGACTGGATTGGACTTTTATAAAGCAGACAATCCCCAACAGCAGAAAGAAGTATTCGTAGAGCAGCTCAAAATAGCCCAACGGGTGAATAAGCCAGTCATCATTCACTGTCGGGATGCTGCTTTTGAGATGGCACAGATATTGCGCTCTTTTTGGGATGAGTATGGCAGGGTCGAAGGAGTCATGCACTGCTGGGGAGGAACGCCGGAAGAAACCCAATGGTTTCTGGATTTAGGGTTCTACATCAGCTTTAGCGGGATAGTCACCTTCAAAAATGCCAAAGCCCTCCAAGAATCAGCTTGCCAAGTGCCGAAAGATAGGTTGCTCGTAGAAACCGATTGTCCATTTTTGGCTCCCGTACCCAAACGGGGTAAACGGAACGAACCCGCCTATGTCCGATACGTGGCCGAAAAAATTGCTGAGCTGCGGGGGGTCTCCTTAGAGAGTCTTGCCTCGGAAACCACCGAAAATGCCAATCGGCTTTTTAGCTTGATTTAGAAGAGCGCAACCCTCCCCCAAGGGGAAAGGATCCGCAAGTAGAAAGCGCTGGCAATTGTAAGCACAAGACCCAGCAACTCCCAACAAAGCCATTGACACAACAGCGCAAAAAAACTAGAATATTAAATTTACCCGAGCTTCGGGAACTCTCCGAAAGGGAGCTAAATGGCGATCGCACCCCTTGCCAAGCGGATGGTAGAGCAAGCAACGCACAGGCAGATCTACTCTGGGTAAGTTCTATTTCAAGCAACGAGTTAAACCGTGAAATACTGCAAGCCGCCAGTTGCTCCTGTGGTAACGGGTTGTGGGGGAACGGGTCATTGGACCTAGGACAAATGACAGCCGACAGGGGACAAATGAGAAACGACACCTGACAAACGAGATTGGAAACCCACCTTTAGCTGACGCCACCTGACATAGAAATAAAGCGTTCTCGGTAAAAAATAAATGACGAACCAACAGCTAACAGCAACTGCTTTCACCTTACCGGATCTGGTAGAAATCCAACGCTCCAGCTTTCGCTGGTTTCTGGAATACGGACTGATTGAAGAACTCGATAGCTTTTCCCCGATTACCGACTACACGGGTAAGCTCGAGCTTCACTTCATGGGGAAAGACTACAGGCTCAAATGTCCGAAATACAGCGTTGACGAAGCCAAGCGTCGCGACAGCACCTATGCGGTGCAGATGTACGTTCCCACGCGGCTGATTAACAAGGAAACCGGCGAAATCAAGGAGCAAGAGGTCTTCATCGGCGACTTGCCGCTAATGACCGAGCGGGGAACCTTTATCATCAACGGGGCCGAGCGGGTCATCGTCAACCAAATCGTGCGATCGCCCGGGGTCTACTACAAATCCGACACCGACAAAAATGGGCGACGCACCTACAACGCCAGCCTGATTCCCAACCGAGGGGCCTGGCTGAAGTTCGAGACGGACAAAAACGACCTAGTGTGGGTCCGCATCGACAAGACGCGGAAACTGTCGGCGCAGGTATTGCTCAAAGCTCTGGGGCTGAGCAACAACGAAATTTTCGATGCCTTGCGCCACCCAGAATACTTCCAAAAGACCATCGAAAAAGAGGGCGAATTCACCGAAGAAGAAGCCCTAATGGAACTCTACAAGAAGCTGCGCCCTGGGGAACCTCCCACGGTTTCTGGGGGGAGCCAATTGCTGGAGTCGCGGTTTTTCGACTCCAAGCGCTATGACCTGGGGCGAGTGGGACGCTACAAGCTGAATCGCAAGCTGCGGGTGAGCGTACCGGAGACGATGCGGGTGCTGACGCCGACGGATATTCTGGCTTGCGTGGACTACCTGATTAACCTGGAATTTGATATCGGGCAAATCGACGATATCGACCACCTGGGGAACCGCCGGGTGAGGAGCGTGGGAGAGCTGCTGCAGAACCAGGTTCGGGTGGGCTTAAATCGCTTAGAGCGGATTATCCGGGAGCGGATGACAGTGACCGAGCCAGATTCCCTGACCCCGGCTTCTTTGGTGAATCCGAAGCCATTGGTAGCGGCGATTAAGGAGTTTTTCGGCTCTTCGCAGTTGTCCCAGTTCATGGATCAGACGAATCCTTTGGCGGAGCTGACGCATAAGCGGCGACTGAGCGCGTTAGGCCCTGGGGGCTTGACCCGGGAGCGGGCAGGGTTTGCCGTGCGCGACATTCACCCGTCACACTACGGGCGGATTTGTCCGATCGAGACGCCGGAAGGGCCGAACGCGGGGCTGATTGGTTCCCTGGCCACCCACGCGCGGGTGAATGGCTATGGATTTATCGAAACGCCGTTTTACCCGGTGGAAGACGGACGGGTAATGCGCGAACGCGGGGCGATATTTATGACGGCGGATGAGGAGGATGACTTGCAGGTGGCACCGGGGGATATCCGGGTGTCGGAGGATGGCTATATTTTGGGGGATACGGTGGCGGTGCGCTATCGGCAAGATTTCACCACGACTACGCCCGATCGCGTGGACTACGTAGCAGTATCCCCGGTGCAAATTATCTCCGTGGCTACCTCTTTGATTCCGTTCCTGGAGCATGACGATGCGAACCGGGCCTTGATGGGGTCGAACATGCAGCGGCAGGCGGTGCCCTTGTTGCTGCCGGAACGACCGCTGGTGGGTACGGGACTGGAGGCCCAGGCGGCGCGGGATAGCGGGATGGCGATCGTGTCGCGAACCGATGGCGAAGTCACCTTTGTGGATGCCACGAAAATCCGGGTGCGGTCTGCGGATGGCAAGCAAATCGAGTACGAGTGCGCCAAGTACCAGCGTTCGAACCAGGACACCTGCTTGAACCAGCGGCCTTTAGTTTTTGAAGGTGACGAAGTGGTGACGGGGCAGGTGCTAGCGGATGGGTCTTCCACGGAGGGGGGAGAGCTGGCCCTGGGTCAGAACATCTTGGTGGCCTATATGCCCTGGGAGGGATATAACTACGAAGATGCGATTTTGATTAGCGAGCGGCTGGTTTACGATGACGTGTACACCTCGATTCACATTGAAAAATTCGAGATTGAGGCGCGACAGACGAAGCTCGGCCCGGAGGAGATTACCCGAGAAATCCCCAATGTGGGGGAAGATTCCCTGCGCCAGTTGGACGAAGGGGGAATCATTCGGGTTGGCGCTTGGGTGGAGTCCGGGGACATTTTGGTGGGGAAGGTGACGCCGAAGGGCGAATCCGACCAACCCCCGGAAGAGAAGCTGCTGCGGGCGATTTTCGGGGAGAAGGCCCGGGACGTGCGGGACAATTCCTTGCGGGTGCCAAACGGCGAAAAAGGCCGGGTGGTGGACGTGCGGGTGTTTACGCGCGAGCAGGGGGACGAACTGCCACCGGGGGCGAATATGGTGGTGCGCGTGTATGTGGCGCAGAAGCGCAAAATCCAGGTGGGGGACAAGATGGCGGGCCGCCACGGGAATAAAGGGATTATTTCGCGGATTTTGCCGGTGGAGGATATGCCCTATTTGCCCGATGGAACCCCGGTGGATATCGTACTCAATCCGCTGGGGGTGCCTTCGCGGATGAACGTGGGCCAGATTTTCGAGTGCTTGCTCGGATGGGCGGCGGAGAATCTGAACGTGCGGTTTAAGGTGGTGCCGTTTGACGAGATGTATGGCGAGCAGATGTCTCGGGAGACGGTGCATGGCAAGCTGCATCAGGCGAAAGAGAAAACCGGCAAGGATTGGTTGTTTGACCCGGAGAATGCGGGGAAAACGCTGGTCTATGATGGCCGGACTGGGGAACCGTTCGACCGGGCGGTGACGGTGGGTAAGGCGTACATGCTGAAGCTGGTGCATTTGGTGGATGATAAGATTCACGCGCGCTCTACTGGGCCTTATTCCTTGGTGACGCAGCAGCCTTTGGGCGGTAAGGCGCAGCAAGGGGGCCAGCGGTTTGGCGAGATGGAAGTGTGGGCGCTGGAGGCGTTTGGTGCGGCCTATACCCTGCAGGAGCTGCTAACGGTGAAGTCGGACGATATGCAGGGGCGCAATGAAGCGCTAAATGCGATCGTTAAAGGCAAGGCTATCCCGCGTCCGGGAACGCCGGAATCTTTCAAGGTACTGATGCGCGAGTTGCAGTCTTTGTGCTTGGACATTGCGGTGCATAAAGTCCAGACTCAAGATGATGGAACCAGTCGCGATATTGAAATAGATTTGATGTCGGATGTGTCCAGCCGTCGCGCGCCGAATCGTCCGACTTATGAGTCGGTATCGAAGGAGGCTCTAGAAGAAGAAGAGGAGGAATAAAAAAGAGATAAACCTGGCATAAACGGGATATTTCCGGGGCTGCAAAAACCGGGGGAAAAGATTTTTTCCGATAACTCTCTTTTCCCTCTCCCTGGGGGTTTAGCTGAGCTTTCCATGCCCGAAACGGGTGCGCGGCTAATAAAAAATTAGCTGACCGGAAAAGCGAGGAATTTTAAAGATTTTCGAGGGAGTCAATTCCTCTGGCCTGAAACTTGGTAGGGCAAAAAACATCCACAACCACGAAATGGAGAAAAGTAACAAATGCCTAAAATCGAACAGCGGTTCGACTACGTTAAAATCGGTATAGCGTCTCCGGAGCGGATTCGACAATGGGGGGAAAGAACTTTGCCCAACGGTCAGGTTGTTGGGGAGGTGACTAAGCCGGAAACGATTAATTACCGCACGTTAAAACCGGAGATGGATGGGTTGTTTTGCGAGCGGATTTTTGGGCCGGCGAAGGATTGGGAGTGCCATTGCGGCAAGTATAAAAGAGTTCGGCACAGAGGGATTGTGTGCGAGCGGTGCGGCGTGGAGGTGACGGAATCGCGGGTGCGTCGGCATCGGATGGGGTATATTAAGCTGGCGGCTCCGGTTGCCCACGTGTGGTATCTCAAGGGGATTCCGAGCTATATTGCGATTTTGCTGGATATGCCGCTGCGGGATGTGGAGCAAATCGTGTATTTCAATGCGTATGTGGTACTCAATCCGGGGAATGCGGATAATCTGAATTACAAGCAGCTTTTGACGGAGGATGCTTGGATGGAGATTGAGGACCAGCTCTATAGCGAGGATACGGAGCTGTCTGGGATTGAGGTGGGGATTGGTGCGGAGGCGCTGCAGCGATTGCTACAGGATCTCGATTTGGAGTCGGTGGCGGAGGGCCTGCGGGAGGATATCTCGAATTCTAAGGGTCAGAAGCGGGCGAAGCTGATTAAGCGCTTGCGGGTTGTGGATAATTTTGTGGCGACGGGAAGTCAGGCGGAGTGGATGGTGCTGTCGGTGATTCCGGTGATTCCGCCGGATTTGCGCCCGATGGTGCAGCTCGATGGGGGACGGTTTGCAACGTCGGATTTAAACGACCTTTATCGGCGAGTGATTAACCGGAATAATCGCTTGGCGAGGTTGCAGGAGATTCTGGCACCGGAGATTATTATCCGCAATGAGAAGCGGATGTTGCAGGAGGCGGTGGATGCGCTTATCGATAATGGGCGGCGGGGTCGCACGGTGGTGGGGGCGAATAATCGTCCGTTAAAATCCTTGTCGGATATTATTGAGGGCAAGCAGGGGCGCTTCCGGCAGAATTTGCTGGGTAAGCGGGTGGATTATTCGGGGCGATCGGTGATTGTGGTCGGTCCGAAGCTGAAGATTCACCAGTGCGGGTTGCCTCGGGAAATGGCGATCGAGCTGTTTCAGCCGTTTGTGATTCACCGCTTGATTCGTCAGGGGTTGGTGAATAATATTAAGGCGGCGAAGAAGTTGATTCAGCGGTCGGATCCGAGCGTGTGGGATGTGCTCGAGGAGGTAATCGAGGGGCATCCGGTGATGCTGAACCGAGCGCCGACGCTGCACCGTTTGGGGATTCAGGCGTTTGAACCGATGCTGGTGGAGGGTCGGGCGATTCAGTTGCACCCGTTAGTTTGTCCGGCGTTTAATGCGGATTTTGATGGGGACCAGATGGCGGTTCACGTGCCGCTTTCTCTGGAGTCGCAGGCGGAGGCGAGGTTGCTGATGTTGGCGGCGAATAATATTATGTCGCCGGCGACGGGACGGCCTATTGTGACGCCTTCTCAGGATATGGTTTTGGGTTGTTATTACTTAACTGCAGAAAACCCGAAAGCGATGCGGGGAAATGGTCGGTATTTTGCGAGTTTGGAGGATGCGATTATTGCTTACGAGCAGGAACAGATTGATTTGCATGCGTATGTTTGGGTAAGGCTGGATGATAGTTGGACGGTTGATAGGGGGTCTAAGGATGAAAAGCCGCAGGAAACGTCGCATTCTGACGGTACGGTGACTTATGTTTATTCGGATGCCCGGGTGAGGGAGGACGGTACGGGAAGGGTGTTGTCCCAGTACGTGCGAACGACTGTGGGTCGCATTATTTTCAACAAAGCTATTGCGGATGCTTTGGTTTAGTTGTCGGTCATCGGTTGTTGGTCTTTTGACGAATGACCGATGAGCTTCGGAGTGAGGATTTTGAGTGTTGATTCTTGGTTCTTAGTTTTTGATAGGAACTGGGGTTAATGAGAGGGATGTTAATTGTACGGAAAGAAGATGACGAAAAAGCAACTGGTATTTTATAACCGAACCATCAATAAGGGGCAATTGAAGAAGCTGATTGCTCAGGCTTTTGTGAATTATGGGACGGCGCGCAGTGCGGCGGTGGCGGACCATTTGAAGGATTTGGGTTTCCGCTATGCGACGAAGGCGGGGGTGTCGATTAGCGTTGATGATTTGATGGTGCCGCCGACGAAGCGGTCGTTGCTTGAAAGTGCGGAGCTTGAAATCAATAAAACCGAGACTCGCTATGCTAAGGGCGAGATTACGGAGGTGGAGCGTTTCCAGAAGGTAATCGATACTTGGAATGGGACGTCGGAGGCTTTGAAAGATGAGGTGGTGGCGCATTTTAAGTCGTCGGATCCGCTGAATTCGGTGTATATGATGGCTTTTTCTGGGGCGCGGGGGAATATTTCCCAGGTGCGTCAGTTGGTTGGAATGCGGGGGCTGATGGCGAATCCGCAGGGTGAAATTATTGGGTTGCCGATTAAGACGAATTTCCGGGAGGGGCTGACGGTTACGGAGTATATTATTTCTTCTTACGGGGCGCGTAAGGGGTTGGTGGATACTGCGCTGCGGACGGCGGATTCGGGGTATCTGACGCGGCGATTGGTGGATGTGTCTCAGGATGTGATCGTGCGCGAGGTTGACTGTGGCACGACGCGGGGGATTGCGATCGCGAGTATGAAGGATGAGGACCGGATATTGATTCCTTTGTCCGATCGCCTGTTGGGGCGAGTTGCGGCGAGGGATGTAGTGGATCCGAAGACGGGGGAAACCCTTTGTCGGCGGAATGCGGCTTTCGATGATGAGACGGCGGAGAAGATTTTTAAGCGCGGGGTGCAAGAGGTTTTGGTGCGATCGCCCCTGACCTGCGAAGCGACTCGCAGCGTGTGTCAACTGTGCTATGGATGGAGTTTGGCTCACGGCACCCTGGTGGATATGGGAGAGGCGGTAGGAATTATTGCCGCTCAGTCTATTGGCGAACCGGGGACGCAGCTAACGATGCGGACGTTCCACACTGGAGGGGTGTTCACTGGGGAAGTGGCGCGGACTGCGATCGCGACTTTCCCGGGAACGATTCGCTACGATCGCGGATTGCGAGTCAGGTCTTTCCGGACGCGCCACGGAGAGGATGCTTTTGTGGTGGAAAGTCCGAATGGCGAAATCCGCTTGGAAGACGGAGAACGTTCGGAGAGCTTTGCGGTCAACCAGGGTACCGTCATCATGGTGGCCGATGGGGCGACAGTGGAGACTAACAGCTTGCTGGCGGAAGTTCCGCTTGCGGGACGCACGCGCAAGACGACGGAAAAGGCCACGAAAGACGTGGCGTCAGATTTGGCTGGCGAAGTGTATTTCGCGGATTTGGTGTCGGAAGAGAAAACCGATCGCCAAGGAAACACCACCCGCGTTGCGGGACGGGGGGGACTGATTTGGGTGCTTTCCGGGGAGGTGTATAATTTGCCGCCTGGGGCGGAACCCACGGTGAAAAATGGCGACCTGGTGGAGGTGGGTACGCCCATCGCCTTGACGAAGCTGGTGGCGCAGAATGGCGGAATCGTGCGACTGAAGTCGGCGGCGGGGGAATCGCAAGACAGTTTTGCCAGTCCGCGCGAGGTAGAGATTATCACCGCTTCAGTGCTGCTAGACCAGGCCACGGTGCGCTCGCACAGCGGCGGTAGCGGCGGGTTTGTCGGTTCCGGCACGGGAGAGATGGCGGGCGATCGCTATATCATCCAAACGGCGAGCGATCGGATGTTCTCCCTGAAAGCCACGCCGGGGACTAAGGTTCTGAACCATCAAGTGGTAGCGGAACTGATAGACGAGCGCTACCACACCCAGACCGGTGGCATCATCAAATATGCCGGGGTAGAGGTGCAGAAAAAAGCGAAAGCCAAACAGGGCTATGAAGTCGTCAAAGGCGGCACCCTGCTGTGGATTCCGGAGGAGTGCCACGAAATTAATAAGGACATTTCCCTGTTGCTGGTGGAGGATGGCCAATATGTGGAGGCGGCCACGGAAATCGTCAAAGACATCAAGTGCCAAAGCAGCGGCGTCATTGAAGTGACCCAGAAAAATGACATTCTGCGGGAAGTGGTGGTGAAACCGGGGGATTTCCACATGGTGGACGACCCGGATGAGGTGTCGATTCCCAGCGGGAATATTGCCAATCCTGGGGATGAGATTTTGCCGGGGCTGAAGGTGGAAGAGCTGCGCTATGTGGAATACGTGGAAACGCCTACCGGGCCTGGGGTATTGCTGCGCCCGGTGGTGGAGTATGCGATACCGGACGAGCCGGCGATTCCTTCGCAAGAGTCGCTCAATCAACAGGTGGATGCGGCGATTCACCTGCGGGCGGTGCAGCGCATTCCCTATAAAGATGGGGAACGGGTGAAGTCCGTGGAGGGCTTGGAGCTGCTGCGGACGCAGTTGGTGCTAGAGATTACCCAGGATGCGCCGGGACTGGCGGCGGATATCGAGTTGATTCCCCTGGATGAGTCTGAGGTGGCGGCACTGGGTACGCAAGTGGTTCCGGAAACGGGAAGCGAGGATGCCGGGGGCGAGGAGATGTCTGGCGCTGAGGTGGATTCCGAGCGGGTTTCCGGGGCTGGGGTGCAGCAGTACCGGATGCAGTTGGTGATTTTGGAGTCTCTGGTGGTGCGCCGGGATGCGATCGCGGATGCGACCCAGGGGACGACTCAGACGCGATTGCTGGTGAGCGATGGCGATCGCATCGAAGCCGGTGCGGTGGTGGCGCGCACGGAAATCAAGAGCAAGGATGCTGGGGAAGTGCGCGGCATCCGGGAAGGAGCGGAGGCGATTCGTCGGGTGCTGGTGGTGCGCGACGAGGATGCGATGGAAGTGGAAGCGGTTCGCACCCTGGGGGTATCGGCGGGAGACTTTCTGCTGGAAGGAACCGAGGTTGCTCCGGGGGTGAAGCTGGAGGATTCCGGGCAGGTGGTGGATATCCTGGAGGTCCCGAGCGGGTCTGAGGGAGGAGCGCCAGAACCGACGGCGGATGGACCCGAGGGGTCTTCCCAGCTTGCGCCGCGCGAAACTGTGAAACTGAAGCTGCGGATTGCGCGCCCCTATCGGGTATCGCCAGGGGCGGTGCTGCATGTGGAGGATGGCAGTTTGGTGCAGCGCGGGGACCACTTGGTGCTGCTGGTGTTCGAGCGGACGAAGACGGGGGATATTATCCAAGGTCTGCCTCGGATTGAGGAACTGCTGGAGGCGCGCAAGCCGAAAGAGGCTTGCATCCTGGCGAAGGCGGCGGGTATGTCGCAGGTGGTTTATGGCGAGGATGACACGGTGGAGGTGAAGATTGTTGAAGATGACGGGGTGGTGACGGATTATCCGCTCGGTCCGGGACAGAATTTGCTGATTTCTGACGGTCAGCGCGTGGTGGCGGCGGAACCCCTGACGGATGGTCCGGCGAATCCGCACGAGATTGTGGAGATTTTCTTTAATTTGGAGTCCTCTGGGGATAGCGAGTACGAGCGGGCGCTGGAGAGTTTTCAGAAGGTGCAGACGTTTTTGGTGAATGAGGTGCAGTCGGTGTATCGCTCGCAGGGGATTGATATTGCGGATAAGCATATTGAGGTTATCGTGCGCCAGATGACGAATAAGGTGCGGGTGGACGATGGCGGCGATACGACGATGTTGCCCGGGGAGCTTGTGGAGTTGCAGCAGGTGGAACGGGTGAATGAGGCGATGTCGATTACGGGGGGTGCCCCGGCGCGATATACCCCGGTGCTGTTGGGGATTACGAAGGCGTCTTTGAATACGGATAGTTTTATTTCGGCGGCGAGCTTCCAGGAGACGACCCGGGTGCTGACTGAGGCGGCGATTGAAGGGAAGTCGGATTGGTTGCGCGGGCTGAAGGAGAATGTGATTATCGGGCGTTTGATTCCGGCGGGTACGGGGTTTAATGCTTATGAGCTGTCTGCGGAGGCGGATGAAGTGGGTGCCTATGGTGATGGGGTACTCGATGGGGAAGATGAGGAGGAGTTGGCGGATGTGGTGCTCGATGACCGCAGCGCTGGTTCTTTCGATGAGGATGAGGATGATGATGAGGCGTTGCCTGATGAGGATGAGGATGATGATGATGTGATGGAGGGGTCTGATTTGGAGGGCGATGCGGATGATTCGGGGTCGCCCGGTTCTGAGGGTCTGTCCTCTGGGATGAGCCAGGGGTCGGCGGATGATTTTGATGGGGATGATGGGGATGATTTCTACCCGGAGGGGGACGATGATGAGGCGTTTTGATGGGGCGCTGCTGATATGGGCGATCGCTTTTCCCCGGGGGCTGGCTTGAGGGCTTCTCCTTAACTGCGCGATCGCTCAATACTGTGAAGGTCCTTCCCGGTTCCCGGGAGGGGCTTTTTTTTGGGTTGGTTGTTTCGGGTTGGCGATTGGCGATTGGTTGAGGCGGGTTGGCTGCGATCGCGCTCCTCGGAGGGGCGGCGAGTTGGGAGGTTGCGATCGCGGTGGGGGTTGGTGCGAGGGGGAGGCGCGATCGCCAATTGTTTGAATGTCACAGTTTGCCAAACCCTGCGAGCGAATTAAACCGCACCTTGGGGAGTGAGTTGCTGATGGACGCTTGAGGAAGTGACGCCTAACCGCACAGTTTTCTTTGAATCTATCGAAGAATTGTGGATATCGGTTCGGAGTTCTAATAACGGAGTCAATCATCATGCGCGTCTATACTTCTGTTCTTCTGTCTGCTCTTTTGTGTGCGTGTTTTGCCACCACGGGTCAAGCTTTCACAATTCGCGATCGCGCCGGGTTCGAGTCTGTTGATTCTGATTCGTTACTCGTGAGCGCAAATAACTCGGAATGCGGCATTCACGACGGACGTCGTTGCGAATCCTCTTGAGTATAAGGTGGCCAAGCGGCAAGCCTGTAGAACGATGTTGCAGGTTGTCATACCCCAAACACAGGGGGGTAACTTTTCTCCGGTATTGGGAGCGAGAGAAAGCGAGCGATATCATTCTCGGTAGCGGGCGAGAATTTTAAAAGGCGTTCTAGCTTTTGGCTGGCCTCACTTAATGAGTCTGTGAAATTAGCAATCCTTTGTTTTGTCAATCGAAACTATAGTATATTCTTGGTCGTGGCCAACAGATAATCGGCAAGAGTCTGCAAGCCATTCAGATGCGAATCCCCCCTGCCCCTTGAAAAGAGAGGCAGGGGGCATCGTAACTGTTCGATCGGGAAAATGCTGGGGTTAATGTGAGAAAATCGAGGGAATTGGCAATTTGTTAGAGCTTCATAAAATTGGTTTGATTCTCTCTCTTGGGTCGATCGCGTGCTTTGTATTGGGATTCGATCGCAGGCGATATGAACCCTTCTTTTTAAAGAAAAATATGACCGATACCAATGACCCCAAAGTTAGGGAAATAAAGGTTCGATCGCAGTAGCAATCTAACCGGTTAGGTTAGTCACTGTGGGGGTACCCAGTAGCCAGTAGCAGGGTGGCGATGCGTTACAAATCAGGGTTAATTCATCAATTGAGTGATGCCAAGAAAAAGGCGATCGAACAATTAACAGAAAGGTTAACAATGCGGTGCAGTACAGACACAGGAGTGGTGGATTTGGGGGAAATGGGGAAATGACACAGGCGCGTCAGCAAAAGTCCATTCATGCGCCCCGAGAGAGTGTCTTTAAAACACCCAGTTATCCGAGAAATTTACCCCTTTTAGGTGATTTCGATAAAATGCTTACCTGGAGGTGGAAAAGAGGGAAATCCCCAGAGGGTGTGATGTGGCTTCCACTCCCCTTCCCGCGATCGCCATCACTGACTGAGGTGGAGATGGGGGAATTGGGGGATGGGAAGAGAATTCCCTGGGATGGAGGAAAAAGGATCCCGCCGGGGTGATGTTTTTATTTTTGGACTATCCTGAGAATTTTTAGAATTTTTTAATGTCGATCGCCGAGACAGAAGAAAATCCCCGGGGATGGAAAGGGCGATCGCCTCGCAGGCGGGTTTATGCGATCGGTCTGTGAACGCAAAATTTAACCCAAAACCTGCTTCTAGGTGAGCGTTTCATAAAAATCACGACTCTTTTCAAATATCCGTGCGTCTGTAGGATCGGACAACTTTATTCGATGAGGCAAACTCAGGGTACTCTCGCGCGAGGGTTTCGTTGCTGCTGCAGTGCTCTATGACGCCTGAAAAACCGTCACTTTTCAGGGAGTGGCGTATTTTTGCCTTGCCTACGATAGTATCACAACCCACAGGGGGCAATCCCGAGATGTTTTTGCTTGATTCGCGCGGTTTGTCAATTTTAAGACAGTTTACCAGCAATCTTGTGTAGTAAATAACACTCAGCATTTTTTAAGAAATGCAACGAAATTTCTCAGGGGTAGGGATTGCTGAGTCCTTTAGGGGAATTCTGAGGTTATAGAGAATTTTCCGGATAAGCTGAGGGCTGTTTTATCCCCAGCAAGGGGACATCTACTACGCTTTTGCGGAAGCGCGTGCAGCCTAAACACAGGGTGGTGAGGCAAGTTGAGACTCCTCGGTCTGAGTCTGCTTTTCCCAATCCCTCAAGGCTGTTGCCGAATTCGGCTTCGGATTTGCTCTTGGATTCTAACACTTTACTCGATTTGATTGACTTACATGAAATCAAACTTCTTTCTCAAAACCATACACATCTATCACCAACTAGGAGGCGTTATCGATGGATTCCAACAAAAAAATCGCCCAATTGCTCGAACAAGATGCTAACAAAAGCCGCGTGGGTATTCTGATGGCGGTGCATCGCCGAAAAGATATCAATCATTTAGAACGCAGACAACAGCAACGCGCCATCAGTAATGCGATGATAAAGGTAGCGTTAATGTATGGAGAAAAATCATTTAGTAGAGGAGCAATGGTTTTTACTCTCAACGATCGCAGTTTGGAAAAAAGTCCTTATGCAAAATTTGTGGACGTTCTCCGGGGTCTGAGAGTTGTTTGTTTGGCCGGTCCTCCAAATCCAAAAATTCTCACTGCCTATTGGCACCATCAAACGAAACGAAGAGTCTCTAAATCTAGAAGTTACAATTGAATCATACTGGGATAAGTCAAGCGTGACGAGTGAAGCAATTATCAGTTTCCTTCGTCACGCTTGCTGTTTTAATCGGTTTCCTGGAAACCACCTTAAGTGGCAATAATATTTCTATAACAAACCAGCCATACGGCAACATCGGAAAAATCCGCGCCAGTTCGGTTAACTTGACCAACGCCGAGTGAATCGAGGGATAAAAATGTAAGTTAAGGTTGCGGGGGTAGTTAATTCCAGCGTTCGGCGAGGCGATCGCGCACTTCAAAAAAGTCATTCCAGGGAATATAGGACTTTTGGCGTTCTGCGAGATATTCCGCAAGGCGATCGCGGGCAAACACCACCGATGCAGTCAGACCCATGTTTAAATCCGTCACCGAATCGCCAATCGCAACTTGTTCTGCTGCGGGATATTTCTCCATGACTCTTACCTTAGACACCAGTTCTGTATCCGCTTCAAAATCGGAATGTACCTGCAAATATTCCTTGCTCGTGTCTACATCAATGGCGTGAATGGCGAGTACCCGATCCACCAGTTCTCCGAGTACAGTTTCTACTATGACGCGCAACCCGCCAGACACAATGACCACCGGCACCTTTTGTGCTTCGAGAAACTCGAGAAAGGGGACAAAACCGGATCGTATGGGTTCCGATCGCATGAATTCGATGATTTCTGGGTATCGCCGGGAGGGAATGGATTCGAGGATTTGTCGCACTCCCTGGCGTAGGGAAAGGCGCAATGCGTAAATTTCTGGCAGTAACTCTCTGGTCATCTCTGGTGTAAATTTGCGGATCGTTTTGACGAAGGTATCTTCGGTAGTGATGGTGCCATCAAAGTCACAAAAGACGATGTTTCCGGGTTGAGAATAGTTCATTTTTCCCTAGAGTTGTAGTAAGAATGACGCGATCGCCGTAAGTTTATCGTCTGGGATTCTCGATCGCTCATCCAAGCTTCGGTGATTCGAGGCTGGGAGTAAAAGAGTCAGCTAGACAGAAATTACTTCGCCCGAGAGAGATCGCGCCTTGTCAATTGTAGGCATAATGGAAACTTCCTTAAGAATATCCCCAGGATTTTTTATGCCAATAATTTACACTCGCTATCGAGGCGGTTATCTGAAATTTTCCGCGAATGCCATGAGGTCAACCGCGTTGGGGGTGGAGTGGCGGGGAGCTGTAGGGCGATCGTGCCGGAAAGGGAATTGGGGGTAGGGTCAATCAGGGAATTTGTGGAAGCTGTCCCTGGATTTTACAATGGTGAAAGGATTCGATGCAGGCGGATCCGGGCTGAACGTGGCAAGGATTGGGGCGCGATCGCGAAAATCCCAAGTTGCCCTTGTCTCTTTTTTTGCTTTGCGCGTCTGCGGGTTTGAATCGATCGGATAGTATGGAAGGATTTGATTGAGTGGACTATGCCTAAACTTAAAATAACGATTCGAGTTAGCATTCTTGCACTGTTGACGCTGCTGGTTGTCTTGTCTTCCGGTATGGTGGGGGTAGTCTCCTACCTGGGCAGTCAACATTCCATTCGACTGTTAACGATTAATCTAATGCGGGAAATCTCGGATCGGGTAATTGAGAAAACCTTGACTTATTTAAAGGGGGCAGTTCGAGGGTCTCAGCTTAATGTTAGTCTCACCCAAAATGATTTAATTCAACCGGAAAATCGCGACGAGCTGGTTCAATATTTTTCGGGGTTAATGACAGCTAACGAGCAGTTTATTACCCTGACCTATGGCGAAACTTCGGGAGATTTTATCATGCTTAAGCGGATGCCGGATAACAGTTATAGCGTGAAAACGGTAAGCCGGGAGGGTGAGGAAGCGATTAGCACTTGGCAGCACGAGAATAAAGTATGGTCAACTATATATCCAGCCCAAGTGGTGGAACCAGCAGAAAAGGGGTTCGACCCGCGATCGCGCCCTTGGTACGAAAAGGCGATCGCGCAAGGAGAATTTATTTGGACGGACGTTTATATTTTTTACTCCGATCTCCAACCGGGCATCTCTAGCGCAGCACCGATTTACGATAGCGCGGGCAATCTGGAAGGGGTGATGGGAATTGATATTACGATTGCCGAATTGTCTTATTTTTTGGGGAGATTAACCATTGGTAAAGAGGGGAAAGCATTTATTTTTAACGACCGCGATCGCGCGATCGCTTTACCGATTCAACCGGACGAAGAAGTGGTGTCGCAACTGATGCAATCCCCCGACCCAGACATGGAAGGCAACGATCGGACAATCTTGGTAGAAAATGTTAGAGATCCGGCGATCGCGGCTTCGTTTCGGCAGTTCAAACAAACTGTCGCCACCATGCAAAACTCCCCGCTGCAACAGCAAGAGCCATTTTACTTCTCTTTTTATTTGGATGGCACAAAGTACCTGGCCATGTACGCACCGTTTCCGGCACAAACCGGTTTGGATTGGTTTATCGGCGCGATCGTGCCGGAAAAAGATTTTATGGCTCAAGTGCATCTGAATAATGCGATCGCCTTTGCCATGTCTTGCGGTTTGGTTGCTACAGCAGTAATTTTGGGGTTTTTATTCGCGCAAAAAATATCCCACCCTCTGGCACTGCTGGCGCGAGAAACTGATAAAATCAAGCAGTTTAAGTTAACTTCAGACAAAAAAGTAGAATCTTTTTTAATTGAAGTAGAAAATATGGGAGAAGCATTCTATAATATGACCAAGGGATTGCGCTCTTTTAAAAAATACGTGCCGGCTAGCTTGGTGCGAGAATTGATATCCCTGGATAAAGAAGCCTGTTTGGGAGGGGAAAAGCGGGAGTTAACGATTTATTTTTCCGACCTGGCAAATTTTACGGCGATCGCAGAAAATCTAGAACCGGAAAAATTGGTGGAAGGATTAGGCGAATATCTCAGCGAAATGAGCCATATCGTGTTTCGCTATAAAGGAACAGTGGATAAGTATATTGGCGATTCGATTATGGCATTTTGGGGGGCACCGACTCCCTTGGATAATCATGCGGTGCTTGCGTGTCATGCGGCGTTGGCGACTCAGCGAAGAATGGTTGAACTGGCGCTAGAGTGGGAAAAGTCGGGGAAAACAGTCTTTCACGATCGCATCGGGATTGCCACCGGCGATGTGATCGTGGGCAATATGGGTGCAGAAGAACGGCTCAATTATACGGCGATCGGCGATCCGGTAAATTTGGCCAGTCGATTAGAAGGGTTAAACAAGTATTACGGAACGAAAATTCTGATTAGCGAGTCTACCTATGAGCAAGCCCAAGATTATATCGAAGTTCGCTTGCTGGATTTTGTGGCGGTAAAAGGCAAAAGAAAACCGGTGGGCGTCTACGAATTAATCTCGGAAAAAGATAACCTCAGTTCCTACACAAAAATGTTTATACGTCTGTTTTCTGAAGGCGTAAAACTCTATCGAGAGCGACAGTGGAGCGAAGCATTAAAAGTGTTTGAGGAAACCCACCGCTTAGACCCCCAGGATAAAGCCTCGGAAATCTTTATGCATCGCTGTCAAGTGTACGAACAAAATCCGCCGAATGCCGAGTGGAAAGGAGTGTTTGTTTGGCGGGCGGTGCCCACCAGTAATTGGTATGAAAGTTGAGGGTAATTCCTCCTGGATTTTCATCCTAAATCCACTCAACTATTCTCCAATATGTTTTAAGTAAAAATCGTAGGGTAGGCAATGCCCACCGCACCACCACTGGGAAGAGACGGAGCCTCAGTTCAGGTTGACCGGACATGAGTCTGGTAACGAGTCAAAATGCTTTCTTACCCGTTATTTGCCGAACAGATTGGGATGAGTTGGGGCGAGCCAATTCTCGAGGAATTCTCGCAGCCAGAGTTCGGATTCTTTAGCATATAAACGATTATGGTGCAAGTGGCGATCGCGAGATTGCGCGCCGGGTAACGTTAACATATCAGCAGCAAGCCTTGTCCATTTTTTGACCATTTTGCGGGTAATTTCCGGATGAAATTGAACCGCGTAGGCGTTTTTTCCGTAGCGAAATGCTTGATTGGAAAAGGTTTTTCCTGTGGCCAGCAATTGTGCGCCAGCAGGGAGTTCAAATCCTTCGCGATGCCAGTGATAAACGTATTGAGGAAAGGGAAATTGATGTGCGATCGCCTCGGTTGGCGTGATGGGAAAATAACCGATTTCGGCGATACCTTCCGGATGGGGAGACACTTTTGCTCCGAGGACCTTGGCGAGTAATTGCGCGCCCAAACAAATGCCGAAAAATGGCTTTTCTGACTGGAGGGCGATGGGTATCCAGTGCAATTCTTGGCGGATAAAGGGTAAGGTTTCGCTATCGTTGGCGCTCATCGGACCGCCAAAGACGATCGCCGCCAAATGTCCGTCCATTTTGGGGGGGAGTTCGTCTCCTTCGGCGGGACAGCGGATATCGAGTTCGTAGCCTTTCTGCTGGAGAACTTCCCCCACCAGTCCCGGGGTTGATGTTGCTTGATGGAGGACAATCAGAATCGGTTTCATCGGTTCGCTCGGGCTTTTTTCTAGCTATTTGTTTACCTTTTTCAGTGTAGTTCAGTTTGAATTATTCCGGGGTATCGGTTGCTGCATTCCTCACTCCTGTAGTGGGCGCAGTTGGAGTGCGAATGAAACCTGCTATATTCCCTGGGAGGAAAGCAGGAGAATTGCGCCGATCGCCCCTCGGGGCGCAGTGGGTGGTATTTGAAGCCTAGGGCACAAAGAGAATAGGGGATTTGGGTTTTCGCGGATTGGCGCGGTAGGGGTTGAATTATGGTGTCACAGCTCTGGGAGATTTTCGAGAAATTTTACGACTTTATGGTTCCGGAAAGGCAGCTTATGCTATGGTAATTGAAAGTGTAAATGTAATCCCTAGGTTTTCTAAGTTCTATGACTTCTAATTCTTCCCAGGAATCTCCAGTGGCCAATTCTTCAAAAGAGGCGATCGCCGAAGCGAAAACCGAAATTTTCCCCGGGGAGGTGTTTGCTAATACTGCGGATTTCGACTCGGGAATTCGGCAGCTTTTGCCCCGATATGATGAAATTTTAGACAGCCTGGTGCGCTGTATCCCGGGAAACAGCAAACAGATATTAGAACTGGGTTGCGGTACGGGAGAGCTAAGCTTAAAGCTGCTGTCTCGCTATCGGGAAGCGGAGTTAGTTGCGGTGGATTATTCTTCGCGAATGCTAGAAGTCGCGCGGACAAAAATCGAAGCGGCGGGTTATGCACAGCGGGTGAAATGGATAGAGGCGGATTTTGGCAATTTAGCGAATTTACAGGTGAACATTGCGCCGAGTGCAGGGTTTAATGCCTGCGTTTCATCTTTGGCAATTCACCATTTGAGCGATCGCATGAAATTGAAGTTATTTGGGTGGATTTGTGACAATCTGGCGCAAGGCGGCTGTTTTTGGAATGCGGATCCGGTTTTACCGGAATCTCCTGCTTTAACCGAGGTTTACAAGACAGTGCGCGAGGAATGGGCGCAAGCTCAGGGAACGACATTAACCGAGGTGCGGGCGAAATTGGGTAAAAGTGTCAGCCAAGGGTATTCTTCCCAAGACCAATTAGCGAGTTTATCGGCTCATTTGGATATGCTGAAAACCGCAGGGTTCGAGGTTGCGGAGGTGCCTTGGAAATATTTTGGATTGGCGGTGTTTGGCGGGTTTGTATCGAAAGCATAAGTGGTCGGAAAAACAGCGATCGCGACTTAGGCGATCGCTGTTTTTCTTTGTGTAATTGTCGAGAGAGATTGGGGATTAAATATAAATGAACGCTTAGCAAACCATTGGCGAGAGGAGGGATAGCTAGGAGATAAACACCGGTTATTTTACCTGTAGGGTTTAAGATTAGTGTTGGGCACCGCCAGCGAATCTATCTAGAGGAATAGATTGGGGAAATTGCAGTTCAAAAAGCGGACACCCTTTCTTTTTGGAACTATTTATGCCACAATAGAGAGTGTTTTATCCAAAACTACCGAAAAGCGTTTCCCAAATTTTCCTCAAGTCAGCGAACAGATCGATGATAAACTTATCCCGTTCCTCTGTTTTCCGCTATAGTTTTGCCGGATTAGCCGTTTTCCTGACAATCTTTCTCAAGTTGCTGCTCTCGTCTGCGATCGGTGGCGAGTCGCCGTTTGGGTTGTTGGGGGGGGCGATCGCCGTCAGTACCTGGTATGGGGGTCTGGACGCCGGAATTCTGGCGACGGTTTTGGCGGCCCTGTGCGGCGATTATTTTGTTGTCGGTCCCGCCTATTCCCTTTTCGGGGGGTCGGGGTCGCAATGGTTGGCATTAGGGCTGTTTTTATTAGAAGCTGGGGCGATCGTCGGGGCGATCGCAGCGGTAAAATCCAGGAGGGTCGATCCCTTGCGCCAGGTGGCGGAAAACTACTCGCAAGCGCTGTGGATCGCCGATCGCCATCTGAGGGAAATTGTCTACGTCAGTCCGAAATACGAGCAACTCTGCGATCGCCCGGCACGGGGTTTTTACGATCGCCCGGATGCGTTTGTAGAGGCGATTCATCCGGAGGATCGCGATCGGGCGCTTTCCGCATTAGAACAGCTTCCGGATGGGGAGTATGAGACACAATATCGCCTGGTTCGCCCCGACGGATCGATTCGGTGGGTGCGGGTGCGGGTGGGAACCCTGGGCGATCGCGCCCCAAGTGAGAATTCGGTGGTGGGACTGGTGGAAGATATCTCCGAAACCAAACAGGGCGAAATCCAGTACCAACAAGCTAACGAACGCTTCCAAATTGCGGCCCAAGCTGTAAATTGCGTCATCTATGAATGGAATCTGGAGACGAACCAGGTGCAACGCAGTGAAAGTTTATACGAACTGTTAGGGTATCGTCCGGAAGAGGTGGAAGCTACCAAAGGCTGGTGGCGATCGCGCATTCATCCGGAGGATCTGATTCACACTTTCGACCAAATACAGGAGGCGATCGCCAATGACAGCCGCTTTGAGATAGAATATAGACTGCTGCATAAAAACCAGGGCTACCTGTACGTCTCCGACCGAGGGGCGATCGTCCGCAATGCTGCCGGAAAAGCAGTTCGCGTTATCGGCAGCACGTTAGATATCAGCAAAGACAAAGAAATCGAAGCCGAATTACAAACCCGAGAAAAACTGTTCCGCACTTCTGTGGAAAACCTGCTCGATTGTTTTGGTATTTATTCGGCGATTCGAGATTCCTCGGGCGAAATTATAGACTTCAAAATTGATTATGTAAATGCTGCCGCCTGCATCAATAACCGATTGACCCGAGAACAACAAATTGGGAAAAACCTCTGCGAAATCTTTCCCGCGCACCGGGACAATGGGTTATTTGAAGAGTACCGGAAAGTGGTGGAAACTGGAGAACCTTTGGTGAAAGAATCCCTCATTTATGAAGATAACTTCGGGAAAAATTATTTATCCCGAGCTTTCGATATTCGAGGGGTTCGCTTTGGAGATGGTTTTGTAGCCACCTGGCGCGATATTTCCGATCGCAAGCGCACTGAGGAAGAATTGTCTCGTCGGGAACGGGAATTCAAAGCATTGGTGGAACATTCACCGGATATTGTGGCGCGATTGGACCGAGAACTGCGCCACCTGTACGTGAGTCCGGCGATCGAACCCGTTACTGGGATAAAAGCGCAGGACTTTATCGGCAAAACCCATGCAGACTTAGGCTTTAGCACAGAAAAAACCGCTGAGTGGGAAGCGAATCTGCAAGAGATATTTGCCACCGGTTGCGAGCGCGTGCATGAATTTGATTTTAGCGGACCGGGTGGGGTGACAAATTATTTTCAATCCCGTCTGATTCCGGAATGTGCGGCGGATGGTTCCGTGGAATCGGTGCTGGCTGTGACGCGCGACGTGACGGATTTCAAGCGATCGCAAATTGCCTTACTCGAAAGTGAAGAACGCCTGCGGATGGCCCTGGAAGGGGCGAATTTAGGACTGTGGACTTACGAGATTTCTCGGGGAATCATGTTAGTTTCCGAGGAAAGCAAACGACTGTTCGGGTTAGAGGAAGAAACATCGGAACTTGAGTTAGAACGAGTCATGCAGTGCCTGCATCCAGACGATCGCGAGCGAGTACGGCGGGCGCTCGCTACTGCGATCGTGCAACAGCAGGATTACGATATCGAATATCGCATTATCTGGCCCGATAGCACTTGGCGCTGGATCGCCGCCAAAGGACGGGCGTATTACGATGAACGGGGTCGGGCAACTCACATGAGCGGCGTGCTTCTCGATATCACCGAGCGCAAACAGGCAGAGTTCGAACGCGATCGCTTGCTCAAACAACTGGAGTTCGAGCAGCAATTGTTAAAAGCAGTGCTACAACAGATGCCCGCCGGGGCGCTCGTTGCCGAGGCTCCTTCCGGGAAAATTATACTCTGCAATACCCAAGCGGAGAAAATCTGGCACGCTCCCATGCCCCAGTCGCAGAACGTAGAGGAGTATCAAGCGTATCTCGGGTTTCACCCGGACAATCGCCCCTACGAGCCGCAGGAATGGCCGATGGCGCGGGCGATCGAACGCGGAGAAATCGTCTCCGAGGAAGAAATCGAAATCCGGCGCGGGGATGGGGAAGCGCGAATCGTCTGCGTGAGTGCCAAACCGGTGCGAAATCTGGCCGGTCAAATCCTGGCCGGCGTTCTCACGTTCTACGACCTCACCGATCGCAAGCAAGCGGAACGGGAGCGGGAACGATTGCTGGCACAAGCGCAGCAAGCACGCGCCGCAGCAGAAGCCAGCGAGCAGAAATATCGGATTTTGGCAGAAGCGATTCCGCAGATGGTGTGGACCGCTAGACCCGATGGCTGGCTGGATTACTACAATCAACGCTGGTTTGATTATACGGGCTTGGGACGTAAGCAAAGCGAAGGGTGGGGATGGGAAACTGTGCTGCATCCGGAGGATTTGCATGAATGCGTGGCTCGCTGGCGCGAAGCGCTGGAAACCGGGGAAGCCTATGAAATCGAGTGTCGGATTCAGCGCGCCACGGAAGCAGCGTATCGCTGGCACTTAGCGCGGGCGCTGCCCTTGCGCGACCCCCAAGGGCAAATTGTTAAGTGGTTTGGTACCTTTACCGATATTCACGATCGCAAGCAGGTGGCGGCAGAACGGGCAAAAGTGCTGGAACGGGAACAAGCCGCCCGGGCACATGCAGAATCGGCAAGCCGCATGAAAGACGAGTTTTTGGCCATTGTGTCTCACGAGTTGCGAACTCCCCTGAATGCGATTTTGGGCTGGGCGCGGTTGCTCCGCAGTCGCAATTTCGACTCCGCGCGCACTCAGAAAGCGCTGGAAATTATCGAACGCAATGCTAAGGCACAAACCCAACTGATTGAAGATTTGTTGGATATTTCGCGTATCATTCGCGGCAAAGTGCGCCTGCATCGCCAAGCGATCGATTTACAAGTTCCTATCGAGGCGGCAATGGAGACGGTGCGCTCTAGCGCACAAGCCAAACAGATTCAACTGGAGTGCGAGTTGGACGCTGTGGGTGCGGTGTCTGGAGATAGCGGTCGCTTGCAGCAAATTATCTGGAACTTGCTCTCCAATGCGGTGAAGTTTACCCCAGATGGCGGCGGGGTGAAAGTGCGACTGCAGCAGGTGGACAGTATGGCGCAACTTCAAGTCATCGATACCGGGAAAGGCATACCTGCCGAGTTTCTCCCGTATGTGTTCGAGCGCTTCCGTCAGGCAGAAAGCAATACCACGCGATCGCATGGTGGCTTGGGCTTGGGTTTGGCGATCGTTCGCAACTTGGTAGAACTGCACCAGGGCACTATTCGCGCCGATAGTGAGGGCACGGGATGCGGTACCACGTTTATCCTCGAGTTTCCCTTGGTGAACGAACCGCGCGATCGCGCTGACGGGAACATCATCGCTACTTTTACTGACCCGGGGGATGGATCCGAGGCTCTATCCGGGATTAAGGTGCTAATCGTCGATGATGAACCCGATGCCCGGGATTTCCTGGTTGCCGCACTGGAAGAATATGGCGCACAAGTGACCGCCGCCTCCTCTACCCCGGAAGCGATCGCTCTGTTAGCGCAACTGCAACCTACGGTGCCGATCGGCGATATCGGAATGCCGGGAGAAGATGGTTATACCCTCATCCGGCGCGTGAGAGCGCTGTCCCCGCAGCAAGGTGGCGACATTCCCGCCGCCGCTCTCACTGCCTACGCCCGCGAAGAAGACCGCATCCGCGCGCTTTCCGCCGGCTATCAACTGCATGTGCCCAAACCCATCCAACCTCAGCAGTTGGTTTCCGTGGTGGCAAATTTGGCTCGGAAAGTGGGGGATTAAAGCGGGGAATTGAAATCGCGCCGAGTCACAGACTTTAGCGTGGGGCGACAGCGCTATAGTCCGCCTGCGCGGACTATTTCGTTCGGTTGTCTCGCTTATACCGCTCCAAAATTATGTATTATGCTGCCGGAATCATACATCAATGTGAAAGAAACACAGATGATTGAAATTCTTGAGTTTGATTGGCTTAATTCTCCACTTTTCTGCCCGTTAGTAAATAGGTTTTCATTTCTCCTTTTCCTTTAACTTTAACTAGCCCTCGTTCTTGAAATAAATACTCGTTTTTCAGTCGATTGTAGGTGTCTTCGGTGACTTGGATGGCCCCGGGGATGCCGTGGGATTCCATGCGACTGGCGAGGTTTACCGTGTCTCCCCACAGGTCGTAAATAAACTTTCTGATGCCGATTACTCCCGCCACCACCGGACCGGTGGCGATGCCGGTGCGGATGCTAAAATTTTGTTGCGTGTTGGCGTTGAAGCTGGCGATCGCTTGTTGCATATCTAAAGCCATATTCGCGATCGCTTGGACGTGGTCTTCCCGATCTTCTGGTAGTCCCGCTACCACCATATATGCATCGCCAATGGTTTTGATTTTTTCTAAATCATGCAAATCCGCCAAGCGATCGAACTCGGAAAAAATCTGATTGAGCAATTCCACTAATTCCGGCGGCGAGATGCGCGAAGAAAGTTCCGTAAACCCGACAATATCGGCAAACAACACGGTCACATCGGTAAAACTATCCGCCAGAGTTTTCGGTTCTGATTTCAACCGTTCCACAATCGATTGCGGCAAAATATTAAGCAACAAACTCTCGGAGAGTTTTTGTTCGGCTTCGAGTTTGTGGTAGGCTTCTTCTAAATTGCGACGGGCTTTAAATTCGGCTTTTTGTAAGCTTTCGTACAGATAAACCGACAAATCGCCGACAAAACAAACCCAGAAGAAATATAAGGCTAAAACTGCCGGACTCATCCAATCGGCGGGGGTGGACAATTGAACGCCCACGGCGGTATTGAGACCGAGATAGTAGGCAAAAACGCCGAGTTGGGAAATCAGGTGGAGAGACCAGCGAACCGGAATCAGGGTAGCTTGTCCGAAAAACATTAACGTCCAAACGAGAATATCGGGTTCGGCACTACCGGTTAAAGTGTAGGGAATTTGGGGGATAATGGTGACGGACCAGTAAAATCCCAGGAAAATGGCACTGGGGTAGCGACGACCAAAAGAACTGCGCTGTAGCAGCAAAAAGACCAGCAAACTGATTTCGATCGCCACCTGCGATCGCACCCAGTCGGGTCTAAACTCGTGGGTTTGAAACAGTAGGTTGCCCAGTTGCAAAAGGGTGGATGAGAAAAAGGCAACCAGGGCAATCCACAATCCCAAACGCAGGCGCTTTCGCATGAAGCGCGATCGCCACGCCTCATACTCCGCTTCGGTGGATTCGGTTTCCAAGTCCCTGTATTGAAACACCCTTCTCACCAGAGAGGGCAACTGGGTATTCTCCATAAATTCTTCCTGCATTGATTGATGCCACCCGCTTGACGTCGGTTTTTGCCCATATCACTTCCCTTAGTTTGCCTCAGAATCGTTACAATGCGGGTTTATAGGTGTAGTCTAGCTAACCATTTTGCCACTTCATCTTTCCCCTTTTACCCACCAGCGGCGAGATTCCCGGTTTTTGCCTTGATTTTTGAAGAATTGCTAAAATCGGCAATTTTCGCTTGCTTTTTTTGCCTTTTTGTGCATCGGCCAACCTTTCGGGACTCCACTGCGCCCCCCACCCCAACCCAGGGAACCGGTGACCCAGGGTAGGGGAAATGGCGAAAAAGGGGAAGATAAAACCCGGGCGATTGAAGGGGACTAATTTTTTTTACCTATTCGTCCCGAGTTGATATCATAAGCACTGATGCAAAATAATTTACAGGGTTTGGTTTCACTCGTTCCCACCAGGGGGGAATGCGCCACCCGATCTACCGCTTTATCATTTTTAAATAATTAAAATCCGAATCTCCCCTAGGGTTAAGGCATAGTCCTGTGCTGAAAAAATTGGCAGCGAGCTAAAATCACAAAAGCGGTAAATTTCAATCCGCCAGGTTGATGTAATATAACAATGTGATAGATTAATTTCCCACTGCTGAATGCATCGCCCCTGGGTTGCCGATGGAGACAAATGCCGCCCAATATTGTGGATGGAGAAAAGGCCGATCGCGGTCTGGTTTTTGGCGCAATTCGCACAATAATTGGGCACTGGGATAACTGACGCGCTCCACTGCCGCGATCGCCGCCTCGGTTAACCAGTGCTGGCGCAGTTCTGCCACTGTTATATATTTTAAGTGTGCCTGGGCTTCTTCTAGAGCCTTGGTGCGCGGCATTCCCCGGTCTAGCACATTTTGATAAAACCGCTTCATCAAAATCGCCGTAGGGACATCGGGAACTTTCCACAGACTCATCACCACAGTTTCCGCACCTGCCAGGATGAGCGATCGCCGCAAACCGAGAACCCCTTCCCCAATCGCCAAATCTCCCAACGCCGTATCGCAAGCGGACAACACCACCAACTGCGTCCCGGTCAAATCCAAGGTTAGCGCACCTTGTGCTGTGAGTAGGGCATCCTCAGCCTCCGCAGGCAACTCCCCCGCTTGCAATGCCGTATTCGCCCCGGCAAACGCCAACCCCGATCGCGTCATCGGATCCTGCAAGCCGGCGAAATCCATTGGCGATGGACTCATGGGAAATGAGGGCAGAGGGAGGCGAACATTTTCCAGAAAATAGCCGTGAGTGGCGATATGAACGATTTTCGGCGAGTGACACTGCGAGAGCAAAGACTTCACCGCCTGCGCCTCCGTATGTATCGGCACATCCAATAGCTGGGCAATGTTCTCTGCCTCAATTTTCGTCCCCGGCAGGGGTTTGAACCGATCGCCTTGCTTGTGGCGCTGTAATTCTTCCGAGAGCGATCGCATATCCCGACCCCCCGCCCCAGGGGTCTGGGTGGCGAAATTCTCACTCTGACCGGATGGGGGAGTTTCCCCAGTTTCCACCCGCAAATTATAATCCGGATTCGCGATCGCCAAAGGTGCGGTATGGTTCACCGGAATCGGGAAATTGAAACGCAGCAAATCCCGTCCCCCACTCAGGTAACGCAAAGCGTATTCTGCCATCAAATATGCCGTACCCTCTGCCGACAAAATCCCAAATGGCAGGGTTGCCAGTTCCCCATCCGGGGCGATATAAAGCGTCTGCTGCGGTTGTAGATATGGCTTGAGCGGGTGGATGAGTTTTCGATACAACGCTTGCCCTTCCGGTGTGGTGAAGGTTTCCGGTATGTGAGGCAATTGCCTTGTCCCCACCGGGGTTTCCTCCTCAATTTCCCCCAAGTCCAACGCGCGATCGCCCTCTCCCGAAACCGACTTGCGGAACCTCCGACACAGGCGATCGATATCCTCCGCCTCTCCTAAATCCACCATTTCCACCCCTTCCGCATCCCCCGCAGACAACACAAACGCCAGATACCGCGCCGGCAACCATTCTGCATCGCCATTCGCTTTCACTGCTTTGAAATTATATACCTGAAATCGCGCGAACTCCACCAGAGTTGAGCCTTCGGGGAGAATATCTGCAATGGCGTGGCGACTGGCATTGTTTAATTGCACTTGCAGGTTCATTTCCGGAATTTGGCGACTGAGCGATCGTTCGACTTCCTCTTGTTCCCGGGTCAACTGGGCCAATTGTTCCCGATACGCCGGCAACCCTTCCCATTGCGTCGGCACCTGCCAAGTATAATAGGCTCTTTGCTGAGTCAATTGCCGCAATTTCTCGAATTCTGGCTTGAGGTGAGGGTAACGTCCCCCATAAATCGAAGTTCGCAGCACAATCCCCGCTTCTGTCGCCAACCCCTTGCGCCGCAACACCAAATCCAACCCCGCCCGTTTCCCTGCTGCATCCTGCGGCAAGTATTGCGTGACGAGAGAGAGAAAAACGTACAAGTCACTTTGGTTTTGCTGCATATATTCCAGGCGTTGCCTGTCACTGCTAATGGATAAGATTTCGCCGATAATCCGGGTTTTGATTTGTGCGGCTTCCTGCATGAGTTGGAATGCTTCGTGAGGGCAATCGGTTGCCGCCATCAATCCCGCCAAATTGTTCAAACTGGTAGCATAGTGGGGATGATTCTCCCCCAACTGTACTTTGCGAATCTCTTTCGCTTGCAGGAAAAGCGGTTCGGCATCGGCATACCGCCCCATTTCGTCGTACAATAGCGCCAAATTGTTCAAACTGGCGGCATAGCGAAAAGGGCTAAACGAGAAGCGCTTTAATTGATGCAAGACTTCTTCGGGTGGGGTCTGTGCTAAATATGACTTCTGCCAATTTATCAAGTAAGAATGTATTTTTCGCTGCAGTTTTTTAAACACAAGCAAACCTCTAGTTATTCTGTAAGCTAATCTGTGGTTATCTCAAAATTCCACCGATTCCATTGTCTAATATTCCCAAACCCAACCCCGAACAGTCAAGCAATCTGCCGCCCGATCGCTGGGCGCAGTTCGAGGATGGGTTTAAACTCACGCCGGATCGGGGGGTAAACTAAGGAAATGACATGTTACATCGGTTGCATCACCCGGCGGGGACTTAAGTCCCCGCCTTATAGTTAAAGTCGGTTATAAACCGACTGAAAGCTTTACAGGACAAATATTTTAGTCGGTTTCAACCGACTTGAGCTGTTATACGGGGGATTTATCCCCCGT
>NZ_JAYFEQ010000435.1:0-556 GCF_055795085.1 Phormidium sp. CCY1219
TTATCGGTATTTTCTTGCAGGAGTTGTTGCAGTTGCCGGTTTTCCCGTTCGAGGCGATCGCGATCGGCTTGCAATCCGCGAATCAGTGCCGCCGCTTTATCCGCTTCTTTCAGTTGGGCGCTCAGGTCGCGCACCTGCTTTTCTAACTCCGCCACCCGGTCGGATTGCGAGACTACTGCGGGGGTGAAGTTCTGCTGGCGCAAGGCGTTGTCCAAGTGGCCCTGCTGCGGGATAATTTTCCCCTCTTTCGCATCTTCCCGGGGGAGATAATGGACTCCGGCGCGCAACTGTTGGGACGGCTCTAGGGGGTCTTCCGGTGCGGCGGAGTTGGGTTTGGTCCGGCGGGCTGGTTGTTTCGCAGGATCCAGCAACTTTTCGGCGTCCCAGTCGGTGAGGTGGCGAACCGCCTCGAGGAGGTGGTTGGTGAGGACTGCGGGGCTTTCCCCTTGGTGGGCTAAACGCGCCGCTTCCGCTTGCAAGGTGGCGAGGTCTTCTGAGGAAGCGCCATAGGTCTTGGCCACTAACTGCCAATCGGCTTGGGTTGCTGAGTCCCCCA
>NZ_JAYFEQ010000436.1:0-1813 GCF_055795085.1 Phormidium sp. CCY1219
TTACAGTTTGGTTGGCCTGAGTCCGTCAGCTTATCCATACCCATTACAGGTAGGCAGAAAGCTTCCTCCTCAATCTCTTCCCGTCTAGGACTTGCGCTTACACTTATCACTACTCAGTTTTATCGACCTTTTGACTGAGAGTCCTAGTCGGGTTATCTCGTTCAATCATCTGGGGTGTTATGCCGACGCCTCCATCTGTCCCCCGAGGTACTTTTGCAAGTCTGTGTCAGTCGTTAGTAGACCCCCTGACCTTTCCCTTTGCCCATTTTGGGCGCAGCGTGTCAGCACACTTTCGCCGCTTGAATTATTACGAGGGTTCAAGACGATGATTTGCTGTTACTAGACGATAGCATTTGGCAGTGGTCGGTTCCATCGGGTATTGGCTTACCCTGGTAGCCTTCCGTTCCCCGCTTCACCCACAGGGTCGTGACTCCTGCAAGTGGGGGTGGCTAACGCCGTTGCTCTCGAGAATTGTTAAATTCCTCTGACCTGGAGCCTGCTGACCTCAGATTTGGTAACGGTCTAGGCCGCTTCCCTCCTCCTTAGCAACCAGATGACAGTTGTCAAGGTTCCTTGGCTTTAAGCATTAGGTTCGTTGCCCCGCTTACGTTTTCGGCATTTCAGCCTTGACTTTGGCGGGAACGATTCGCACCATAGTGTTTAATTCTAGCAAATCCGAGCAGATGGGCGATGGACGTTTAGATTAATTTTATAGTTGAGAATGCACAGGGGGAGGAGGGGATAAACGGTGGCAAAAATCTACTTTTAGGAGTAGTTCTATGAGATTAATTCATCTGGGAGAAAAAACCGTCCCTTGGATTCCTCCGTTTGGGTGAGTTCAAAGGGGTGGGGGGTGAAAGAAGATGGACAAAAGGATGCGATCGCCCGCGGAGTGCTTTCATAGCGGGGCGATCGCCTAAACGCAAGGGAGGGAACCACGGTATTTAGCTATTGGCCACGGTTTGCCATTCCAGGAGGACCGGAGGGGGAACGGGTAAATCCAGGGAGCGATCGCCCACCAGGGGAACCGAGAGAATCGCGGGTTGAGTGGTGGGAAGTTGGAGCAATACTCCTTTGAGGTCGTACTGGCCCACATTAGGAGCGGGGGACTCCTCTGCGAACAGATCCGGCGCGCTGAAGACTTTACCTTGGTCGGTATTAATCTGTAGGGGTTGAGGATGAGCGACTTCAGCCATCCCGGGGAATCCCACCAGTCGGAGATTGACGCTGGCGACTTCACCGGATTTGACTCGTTTGAAAAGGATTAACTGCCAAGAATGACCGGCGCGGTCTCGCAGACTATGACGAGATTGATAAAGGGTTTGACCCGGTGCTTCTTGAGTTTGGCGGATTGACGCCGCCGCCGGTGGGGCAGCGAAGTAGGAGATTCCGGCGAACAGCAAAAGCACCAGAGCGCCCAGTAACAGGAGCTTTGAGAAGATTTGTCGGATGCGACACCACATAAGCTTTAGAATTTTTTAAATAACTATATAGTGTTATAGCATGAAAATGATTTATAATGGTGCATAACGGGTGCGATTCGTTCCCGCAAAAGTGGATGGTAAATTCCGGAAACGTAAGCGGGGCAAGGAACACAGCCCCTAAAGGCTGAACCCCCCAGAGGATGGTAAGTCTGATGGTTGGCCGAAATAAAACGGTATAAACCGATACAAAAAAGCCCATCGAAAACCTCGGAAAACTGAAGGCTAAGAGAATTTCACAATTCTTTACAAAAGTCTTTACAATCCGATGGAAAACTGGGAAGAACCTTGACAACTGAATGTCGATGGTGGTGAAAGCCCACCCCATGAAG
>NZ_JAYFEQ010000437.1:0-19119 GCF_055795085.1 Phormidium sp. CCY1219
TCCCCGGATGAGGTGAAAGTCTCAAGTCCGGTTTTGAAGACGAGTAGTTCTGGTGACGGAATTGCTTAGTTTAACTATTGTGATAACCCAATCTGATAATTGCGGGGATTAATCTATTATAATAACGGCTAAATAACGGGTTTGTCAAGTGTAAGATTTTGATAAGTTTTGGGGTTGGACAGCGATCGCGCTGCCAACCGGGATGAGTGGGGCGACAAAAACAAAACAAACCTGTAAAGTAATGGGTGAACAAACCTACAGTCATCCGCGATCGCACAGTAGCGCCAACCCAGACGAGGCGATGCCGAGCTGGGGAAAGACTATTTGAAAACAATCGCGAGATGGCGCGTAAAATTATCTAAACTCCTCGCTTAGCTGGCATAAGGATTATGACTTTGCAACTGGAACCTTCTAACACTGTCATTACAGTCACTTCATCCAACTTATTTCTGCGTCATCGCCTCAAAGTGGTGGAAGACTTATGGGAGTCGGTGCTGAAGACAGAATGCGGACAAGACCTGGTAGATTTACTGGGGCAACTGAGATCGATGTATTCTGAAGAGGGACAAGCGCCGAACTTTGCTCAATCACCGGTGCTCAAGCTCGTCGAGCAGCTCGATCTCAACGATGCGATTCGAGCCACCCGGGCATTTGCGCTGTACTTCCAACTGATCAACATAGTCGAACAGCACTACGAACAGCGCGATCGGCTCAAAAGCGGAGGGGTAACGGCGAATGCACTCAGCCAAGACTCCCTCGTCTATTCTTCTGATTCCTCCATCGTGCGACGACGAGATTTAGCCAATTTCACCGCATTATTTCCCAAATTAAAACAATTAAACGTTCCGCCACAGCATATCCAGAGACTCATGGAGCATCTGGATATTCGCTTGGTCTTTACCGCCCACCCCACGGAAATCGTCCGTCATACCCTGCGAACCAAGCAACGGCGGATTGCCAAAATCCTGCAACAACTCGACCTGGTAGAAGAAACCCTCCCAGAAGACACCGCACAGATGTCCTGGGAAGCGCAATCCCTCCTCGAACAGCTAACCGAAGAAATTCGCCTGTGGTGGCGCACCGACGAACTGCATCAATTCAAACCCACGGTGCTCGACGAAGTGGACTATACCTTGCACTACTTCAAAGAAGTGCTCTTCGATGCGGTACCCCAACTGCACCAAAGGCTGAAACGCTCTTTGCAAACTTCATTTCCCTACCTGCAACCGCCGCGCAATAACTTCTGCAAATTTGGCTCCTGGGTAGGAGCCGATCGCGACGGAAACCCCTATTGCACCCCCGGAGTCACCTGGAAAACTGCCTGCTACCAGCGCCAGTTAATCTTAGACAAATACATTAACTCCGTACAGCATCTGACCCAATTGCTCTCCCTGTCCCTGCACTGGAGTGAAGTCTTGCCAGAATTGCTCGAATCTCTGGAACAAGACCGCTTGCAAATGCCCGAGATTTACGAAAATCTGGCCATTCGCTATCGTCAAGAACCCTATCGCTTAAAACTCGCCTACATCCTGCATCGGCTGGAAAACACCTGCGATCGCAATCACCGTCTTTACCAAGACTCCGACTGGAATCGCCACCTCAGCGATCTGAGCAACGCTCCCATCTACAACTCCGGAGACGAATTTCTCGCCGAGTTGCGCCTAATTCAACGCAACCTCGCCGCCACCGGGTTAAGCTGTAGCGACCTCGACACCCTGATCTGCCAAGTGGAGATTTATGGCTTCACCCTCGCCCATCTGGATCTGCGTCAAGAATCCTCCCACCACAGCGACACCATCAACGAAATCGTCGAATACCTGCAAATTCTCCCCAAATCCTACAACGAACTCTCGGAAAGCGAGCGCACCGAGTGGCTGCTGCAAGAACTGCAAACCCGCCGCCCGTTAATTCCCGTAGAACTCCCCTTCTCGGAAAAAACCTGCGAAATCTTTCAAACCTTCCAGATGCTGCGGGCATTGCAGGCAGAATTTGGCCTGGAAATCTGCCAAACCTACATCATCAGCATGAGCCACGAAGTCAGCGACTTGCTAGAAGTGTTCCTGCTGGCTAAAGAAGCGGGTCTCTATGACCCCGCCACGGGCATCAGCACCGTTTATGTGGTTCCCTTGTTTGAAACCGTGGAAGACCTGAAGCGCGCACCCTCGGTGATGCAGCAACTGTTTGAGTTGCCCCTCTATCGCGCCCTGCTGGCGGGTGGCTACGCGAACGAAACCCCCGCATCCAGCAAGGAAGCGTCTTCCCCCAATATCTCTAATCTCAAATCCCGCATCCACCCCCCGAAATTGCAAGAAGTGATGTTGGGCTATTCCGATAGCAATAAGGATTCTGGGTTCCTCAGCAGTAACTGGGAAATTCACAAGGCGCAAAAAGCACTCCAGCGCCTCGCAGAACCTTATGATATCGTCGTGAGAATCTTTCACGGACGCGGCGGATCCGTGGGCCGTGGCGGCGGTCCGGCTTATGAAGCCATTCTGGCTCAGCCGACGCGCAGTATCAACGGGCGGATTAAAATTACCGAACAAGGAGAAGTGCTCGCCAGTAAGTACACCTTGCCTGAGTTGGCGCTCTATAATTTGGAAACCATCGCCACCGCTGTGGTGCAAAGCAGTTTGCTCGGATCCGGCTTTGACGATATCGAAGCCTGGAACGAAATCATGGAGGAGCTTTCTACAGCCTCGCGCGCCCATTACCGCGCCTTGATCTACGAACAACCCGATTTTATCGACTTCTTCCACGAAGTCACTCCCATCGATGAAATCAGCAAGCTGCAAATCTCTTCGCGCCCCGCAAGGCGCAAAACTGGCAAGCGAGATTTAGGCTCTCTGCGCGCTATTCCTTGGGTGTTTAGCTGGACCCAATCTCGCTTCCTGTTGCCCGCCTGGTACGGCGTCGGTACCGCCCTGCAAGAGTTTTTGCAACAAGAACCGGAGGAACATCTCAAGCTGCTGCGGTATTTCTACCTCAAATGGCCGTTTTTCCGCATGGCGATCTCGAAGGTGGAAATGACGCTTTCTAAGGTGGATTTGGAAATCGCTCACCACTACGTGCGCGAACTAACTCAACCGGAAAACCGCGATCGCTTTCAAGCTCTGTTCGAGCAAATTACCACTGAATTCAATCTCACCCGGGAGTTGGTTCTCAACATTACCGAACACCAACGTCTGTTAGATGGCGACCCGGACCTACAGCGATCGGTTCAGCTTCGCAATGCTACGATTATTCCTCTCGGTTTGTTGCAGGTCTCTCTGCTCAAACGCCTGCGGGAACATCAAAATTATTCCGCTTCTGGCACGATTCACTCCCGTTACAGCAAGGGCGAATTGCTACGCGGCGCTTTGTTAACCATTAACGGGATCGCCGCCGGCATGCGAAATACCGGTTGATGCAGGTATTGAGGGAGCGATCGCTCCCTCAATTCGGTCATGGGTCATTTGTTATTGGTCATGGGTCATGGGTTATTGGTCATTGGTCGTTGGCTGTAAATTCTTCAGTTTTAATTCTTAATTCAAAATTGCTCAATTCGCAATTCTGACTTATTCTATGTCTAAGACGCGGATGTTAACTTGCACCTTTATCGCCCTGGCTTCTGGATTAGTGGGTTCGGTGGTGGGGTGGCAAATTAATTGGGTGGCGCATACCCATCAATGCCGAAATCAACCCGAAGGGTGGTTAAATACCTTTTGCCAAGCCCGACAAGCGCCTGGGGCGTTGTGGAAAGGCACCACGGGTAGTGTGTCGGGGTTGTGGACCGGGATGGTTTTGGGGGCATTTATCGCCGGGGTGGTCACGCGGGAGGATCGAGGAGACGCCAGGGCGATCGAGGCTCCAGACGCACAGAAGCTCTCAGCAACGCAGTTTCAGCAGTGGATCGCGGCAATTTCTCAAAAGGAGTCGCCCCCTCCCACCCTCACTGAGACCCAGGCGCGTCATCTGTTGCAGCAACTCGGTTTTTCCGCAAAAGCGATCGAATCCGCCCGGGAAGAATTGAGAATTGAGAATTGAGAATTCTCAATTCCTCGAGGAGGGATCTTCAGCTTCTTCGCGATCCTGTTGGGCAATGACCCGTTCTTGATCTGCCATTGCTCTGCGATGAGACTGTTCCCCCTCCCAATCAGCACAGCGTTCGTCCAAATCAGCGAGCAAGGGTAAGCGACCGTACAAAATCAGAGTATCGTGAGGACGGATGCAGGTATCTGCTTTTGGTGCGCCCACATAGCGATCGTTGTGGCGATGAATTCCGAGAACCGTGATTCCTTCCTTATCCAGATTCAACTCATCCAAACGCCGAGAAGCCAACCAATCTTGCGGTTTTACGGTCAATTGCGTTACCGTGTACTCGCCACACAGATGTAGCAAACTGGCATAATCGCGCACCTCAAGGCGAGTCCAGCGCTGTAGTGCCCAATGAATCACCCGAGACAGATAGCGGTCCACCCATTCACTGGTAGCGATGCACCACAAGCCAAACAGCCCGATGCTCAGTATCAGGAAGCGAAACAACCACTGACTCGGACCGACAGTGTTCACAAATGTCAGCATCAGGGATGAAATCGTGGTGACAATTCCCACATTGCCTAGCAGCATCAAAAACATGACGATTCGGCGTCGGACCGGGTGAGTGACGATGTTTTCGGCTTCATCGGTGGTAAAACCGGCACCGGTAAATGCAGAACGCGCCTGGAATCTTGCCGATTCGCGGGATAAACCGGTCAGAGTCAGGGCAACAGTGGCAATGCGGTTAATCAGTAGAGATAAACTCATCACAATTAACAATGAAACCAGCGCTGCCAATGCTTTACCTCCGCTTGTGGACTGTCTTGGGGATGAGTTGATTTTAACAGGGGAGGTGGAGGGGAAAAAAGAACCCGGGGGTAAGGTCAGGGTTAGCTTAGTGGGGTGGGGAAGCGATCGCCGCAAAATGAACCCTCTATTTTCACTAAACCCTAACATGCAGGCGATCGGCTATGATTCGTTTGCGATTGAGGTAATTATCATAAATAATAAGGGTCGATCGCCCATTAGGGAGAGCAAGGGAACCCCCTCGAGTTTCAGGTAGAGTCCGGAAACTCTACAGCTATGACTAGCCCTGGTTTACCAAACCTACGGCTATCCTGGAGGAACCCGACCCGCCAGCCAAGCACCGATTTCACGGCGCTTCACTTGCTTGTTGACATCCCACGGATACAGCCTGCTTACACCGCGAGACAACCAGATATGTACAGTATCACTCAACTGCTGATTTCCGACTTCGTTGAAAAACTGCGGTCAGGGTACCACCGCATGTACGGGGGACTCAAGCCCGATTACGCAGATATCCTAGCCTGGGCGGGAGGTATGGCATTAGAAAATATTGCCAACAGCGACGCCCTTTACCATAATGTCGAGCATACGATATTAGTCACCCTAGTGGGGCAAGAAATTTTGCGGGGAAAACACATCCGCGAGGGCGGCGTTTCCTGCGAAGATTGGTTGCATTTCACCATTTCATTATTGTGCCACGATATTGGCTACGTTAAAGGCGTGTGCCGCCAGGACCGCGATGGATGGTATGCCACGGGAATTGATGGAACGATGGTGTCTGTGCGTCCCGGTTTGACCGATGCCAGTTTGACGCCCTATCACGTCGATCGCGGCAAACTATTTATTGAAGAACGCTTTGGCGGTCACAAATTGATTAATGCCGAGGAAATCAAGCAAAATATCGAGCTAACTCGGTTCCCGGTTCCCGCTGCCGCCGATCATCAAGATACCATCAATTATCCCGGTTTGGTGCGCGCCGCCGATCTGATCGGTCAACTCAGCGATCCCCGCTATTTAAAGAAAGTAGCGGGGTTATTTTATGAGTTTGAAGAAACGGGTTTTAATCAAAAGGTCGGCTATAAAGATCCGGGGGATTTACGCAAAAATTACCCGCAGTTTTATTGGGGTGTGGTTTATCAATATATCCAGGATGCTTTGGGTTATTTAGAATTAACTCAGCAAGGAAAGCAAATTATTGCCAATCTCTACGCGAATGTGTTTGTTGTGGAACACGAACCCGCAAAGAAGGAGCCGTAAAGGGTCAATTTCATCTCTGTGGTTTAGGGGCAAGGGTCAAAATTTCTTGACTTTTGCCTCTATTTGTGTTTTGCTTGAGGGTTGAGGATAAAGGTGGGAGTGGGTTCGAGGGAGACTCGAAGGGCGCGCCCAAACCTCTCCTTTTGTTCCCTTGCCTTTGGGTGACGGAACAGCCACAATCGAACGGGTAGTTTTTTCGGCGGGAGTGACGCTAAATGTATGGAAATGTGATGGATGCAGTTCGAGGAGAACTGCGGCAGATTTTGCAGGAGGGGGATGTTTTTTCCGGGGGAGAAGGCGAAGTCAAAGAGCTGCGATCGCGCCTTATCCGGATTAACGCGCCTCGCGAACGGGTGATTATTTATCCCCGACAAAATTATAATATCTTCGCTTGCCTGTTCGCCACCTTATCGGCGATCGCCGGCCATATTGACCCGCCCGGTTTGTCTCATTATCTCCCCGGAAATCCCCCCAACTCGCAAACCCTGCAAGGGAGATATGCAGCTTCCAAAACCCTCAGACAATCCCTTGGGGGCGATCCACTACAAGACATTGCCCAAACCCTGCAAGCATCCCCCAATAACGGTACGGCGATTTTAACCCTTGGCGATCGCAATTGCGCCACCCACACCTGCTTGCACTTTCTGACTCGCGCGGGCAAACTCCATCTCAACGTCATCTTACCCGCCGCTCAAATTCTATCTGATTTTGCCGAATTTGAAACGTTTAAATGGAGCGTTTTACAAGAAATTATCGCCCGGTGGACGAATACCAAACTCGGCGAATGTTCCTATTTTATCGCCGCATTTCAGGCAGCGTCAACCGAGTTAAGAATGGGGAAAAGCCTGCTGAAAAATACCCCAGAAAAAACGCTTTATCAGTTTGGCATTGCCCCTGCCGAGTTGAGCGCTTCTCGGTCAGCCTTTGACCAAATGATGTGGCGCTGGATCGAAATAGAATCGGGGATGCGTCAAGGAGAAAATGGGCTAGAAACGGCTATCGATTGCTTGGCAGATGAATTTATTAAAACCAGCTTGCAATTGCTTTATGTTTACAATCGCTATCGGCATGGAGAATCGGTAGAAGAGATTGCCAAGCGGATAGAAAAGTGGCCAAACAGTGATTTAAAAGTGGCGGCGATCGCCTATTTTGCCGAAGAATTCAATCGCCGCGATTTTATCACCTTGTCGGAGAAAGAAAGCGAATACTTTGACAACCTGTGGGGCGAGAAAAAATCCGCTCATGCATATTCATTTTCCGAGATTTACCAGGTTCTCAGCATCCTGCACTACAAGAAAACCCTCGTTTACAAAAATAGCTGGAAAAAGCACGGCGAAGCATTAGGGGTATTTGCCGGCATTTCGCGAAAATACGACCGCTTGGAAACGATTTTTACCGAAAACGTAAAACCCACCGCCGATGAATCGATTCTCGATACATTTGCCGATTTAGCGGTTTATTCCACCAAGTATTTAACTTACCTTGCGGAACATTATCCGGCGATGTTTGAGGAATTTGTCCGTCAATATCCCCCTGTCGAACCGCTAGAAAATTACTGGCACAATGAGGGGTTCGACCCCGTGGCAAAAATCCTGATTCGCTGCTATGAATCCGCGCCCCAATTGCAGGAGATATCCAGTTACCGGGCCTGTTTTGAGGCGATACAGGAGAAGTACAAGGAACTCGAAGAGATATTTGTGCAAGGGGATTGGAAAGTTGCCGATCCGCGCAAATGCAGTTTGTCGGCGGAGTTAGGGATGGTTTCGGTGCATTATTTGGTCTTGGCATCGAGACAGGAACCGGAAAGGGTGGAGAAGTTTGCCCGGGCGATCGAGAATCTCTAATCTGGATTCGAGGTAAAGAGGCGATGCATCGCGTTTCTACTTGCCTCTGAATGGTATGGTAGTTTAGGAGTTATTTTTGTTTTGTCAAACACCATGACAGCAATCGGTAAGGCCAAAAAATTTGAGTACAATGCCCTTTATAAGCCTAACCAGTTAATTTGTGGTCGAGGTCAAACCGCCATGATTACCGGATGGACAGTGAAACAGGCGATCGCCAAACAGTTAGACCCCCACGAATATGCTGTCATCGGTCAACTGTACTCCCCCACACGCGGCATCAGCTTGCTTATCCGCAATCTATTAGCCAATCCCCACGTCCGCTATCTCGTCGCACTCAACGCTACCAAAGAAGACCGCAACGCTGGCGGTTGTCAGTGCCTTATCGACTTTTTCCGCAATGGATTTACCAAAGGAAAAACCGATACCGGGCGGGATTGTTGGACGATAAATTCTCCCATCCCCGGTTATATAGATATCGAGATTCCGGTTCAGGTTTTAGAACAATTGCGTAGTGCCATTAAATGGAAAGAAGCCTCAAACATCGCTGAAGCGATATCTGAGGCGAAGAATTTTGCGTCAAAACCAGCAGAACCTTGGAGCAAACCGTTAGAATTTCCAATGGCCACAGTCACACCTACGGTATTGCCTGGACCTCGTTATGGTCATCGAATCGAAGGCAAAACGATTGCCGAAACCTGGGTGAAAATCATTCATCGCATCAAAACCACCGGCACTATTCGGCCTACCGGTTACGATGGCAAATGGCAAGAATTAATCGACCTGATGGCGGTAGTAACCGACGAACCCCCCGAGTTTTATTTTCCCGACCCGAATTATTTACCCATCGACCGCGAGTTCCTGAAAGAATACGTTTCCCAAATATTAGATGATGCTCCCTACGCAGAAGGCGTAAAATATACCTACGGCCAGCGCTTACGAAGCTGGTTTGGGAAAGACCAGGTTGAGCAAGTCATAGAAAAACTCATCGGAGAAATTGATGCGGCTAGTGGCGTAATGTCCCTTTGGGATGTGCGCGACCACGACATGGGAGGCAGTCCGTGCTTAAATCATATTTGGGTGCGGGTAGTGGAAAATGAGTTATCCCTGACGGCAGTTTTTAGAAGTAACGATATGTTTTCCGCTTGGCCTGCTAATGCGATGGGGTTGAGAGCATTGCAGCAGCATATCCGCAATGCGATCGCCAAACGTTCCGAGTACGATTTAAAGATGGGACCGTTGATGACCCTGAGTCAAAGCGCCCATATTTATGACGATACCTGGGACAATGCAGATAAGCTGATTAAATCGCAATATGCTAAAATATGTCAGCAAAGAGATTATGCCGACGAGTCCGGTAATTTTGCGATTAGCGTGAAAGAAGGCGAGATTATCGTAGAACATACAACCCCTGGTTCTGGAGAAGTGGTTAATTGCTATTGCGGCTTCTCGGCGGGGCAGCTTTCTCGGCAAATCGCAGCAGATTGTCCCACGCTGCAAGTGGAACACGCGCTGTATTTGGGAAGCGAGTTGCAAAAGGCAGAGGTAGCTCGATTGATGAAAAACGATAGGCTTTACGAACAAGACAAACCTTTAAAGAAAACGCCTAATTTGTAATGCCGCCGAGGATTTTTTAAATGACAGTTGTAAGCGAACGAGAGTTAATCGGCCAACTGGGTAACGGTCATTGCCGAAATTCAATTTAATGACTATAAGGATGCCTTAGACTAGCTTCAACCCTATTTAGAACAGTGGAAATTAAGCCGTTCTACCCAGGCTCATCCAAATCGGTTATCCTCTACCTAACGGATGGATTTTTGCCTCAGTGGAATGTTAGCATTAAGAAAGAAGAATTGCCAGAATAATAATTAATGAAACTAGAAGAAATCCGACCAACATGGGATGAATATTTTCTGATGTTGGCGAAATTAGCGGCTACGCGATCGACTTGTCTCGCCTTTCCCGTTGGTGCGGTTATCGTGAAAAATAAACAAGTTGTAGCCACTGGTTATAATGGGTCGCCGAGTGGTTCGGCGCATTGTACGGCGCAGGGTTATTGCTATCCGGGGTTGAGTAGTTGCGATACGAGCAAAACTATGCCCTCCCGGGCAGTTCATGCGGAAGCCAATGCGATCGCCCAAGCGGCAAAACACGGCATTTCTACCGAAGGGGCCAGCATTTACGTCACCCTCGAACCTTGTCTGTCTTGCTTGAAATTAATCATTTCTGCGGGCATTAACGAGGTGTTTTACGAAACCACTTTTAACAGTGGCAATAGCATTCTAGTGCGAGATTCCTTTATCCAAGATGGGTTGGTGACGCTCAAACAAATTCACCTATCGGAGGCGATCGCCGAAAAAGCAGCCACTTTTCTGCTCAATCCTACCTCCATTGCTCGAAATGCTCAACTCAAATAACCCAGATTCCCTGCTTGGCAGTGAGAAAAGCTAGCATGGCAGTGAACTTTTCTCCTGTTCGCCGATAATGGGTGAGAAATCGGCAGCATTCCGCTTTCGATTCCTTCAGCAAACGAACTCCGCGATGAGAGGTTATCCTGATTGAATCAAAAGGGGCGGTTATGGGATGCGGTAAGCGCGATCGGTATGGTGGCGACGGTGGGCTTTAAATTGGAATGTCGATAATAAATTCCGTCCCTTCTCCCGGTTGAGAAATACACTGCAACTGCCCGCCATGTTGTTCGGTGACAATTTGATAGCTAATTGACAATCCCAGTCCAGTACCTTGACCTACGGGTTTGGTGGTAAAGAAGGGGTCAAATATTTTCTGGCGAAGGCTTTCGCTCATTCCACATCCATTATCGGCAATCCGAATCCTCACCGTTTGCGCCTCTCCCATTTCGGTAGTAATGCGAATTTCAGGAGACTTGCTGCAATCAGGCGAACTGAGAACGTCGATCGCATTGGTAATAACGTGCAGAAATACCTGATTGAGTTGACTGGCGTAGCAGTTGACCAAGGGAAGTGGCTCGTAGTTTTTGACAATGGCAATTTCGGGGCAGTCACGTTTAGGCTTGAGGCGATGTTGCAATACCAAGAAAGTATTCTCCAAGCCTTCGTGGATATCTACTTGCTTCTTTTCCGCTTCTTGGATGCGAGAGAAATTCCGCAAACCCAGAATAATTTTTTTAATGCGATCGCTCCCGGTTTGCATGGAATTTAACAGATTCGCCAAATCATTCCCCAAAAATTCTAGGTCAATCTCTTCCTGTTTGTCTTGAATCGTCTTACTGGAGTGAGGAGATTCTCCTTCGTAGAGGGCGAGCAAGTCGAGTAAATCGTGAAAATATTCGCGAGCGTGAGTGATATTCCCCGCGATAAAATTGATGGGATTATTAATTTCGTGGGCAATCCCCGCCATCATTTGTCCCAAACCCGACATCTTTTCCATTTGGATTAACTGAGCTTGAGTTTGCTGCAATTGGCGAAGGGTTTTTTGCAACTGTTGGTTATTGTCTTGCAGTTGTTGGGTTCTTTGTTGGACTAAGACTTCTAGGTTATGGCTGTACTCTTCTAAACGCTGGTAAAGTCGAGCATTTTCGATCGAGATAGCCGCTTGGCTGGTGATGAGATTGAGGACTTCGATGCGCTCTGGCGTGAAGGCCCCTACAGTGAGGTGATTTTCCAGATAAAGAATGCCGATAAATTTTCCCTGGTTGAGGATGGGAATGCAAACCAGACTTTTTGGGGGCTGTTCAATCAGGTATGGATCGGCGCTGAAGGTTGTGTCTCGGTCGAGATTATTGACCAGCAGGCTTTTTTGTGTCTGTTTGACGGTGTTAATGATACTCGTTGGGAAATGGTGAGATGGGTTGTGTAAGGGCGTAGAGAGATGGCAGTTACTGCGATCGCATTGGGCGGCGACTTCCCAATCCCCGCCGTTATTTAATACTAAAACTCCCTTGCTGGCTCCCGCATTTTCCAGGACGATCTTCATTAATTTCGAGAGCAAGGTTTCCAGTTCAATTTCTTCGGAAATTGCTTGAGACGTTGCGATCGCAGCGGTGAGGTCGAAGAAAGCACTGGTGGTAGTAACAGTTCCCAAACTTTGGCTAGAGATGCGCGGATTGCTGGTATTGAGATCCCGGGATTGTTGCAGGATAGAAGTGAGGAGTTGGGGATATTTCTCTTCGAGGTGATGGGTTTTGGCTAAACTTCCCCAACGGGCATAACAATAGTAAGCTTCCGTCATATAGCCTGCGGCAACTTTTTGTTTGCCCCAATTGAGGTAAAATTTGGCAGCAAGTTCGTTGGCGAGAGCTTCCTCTTGCAGATAGCCGTTGGCTTTCGCGCCGGCGATCGCGCGATCGTAAAGTTCGATAGCTGTCGCCTTCTCTCCGAACACTCGTGCTTTTTCAGCTTCTACCAGATCGGATTTATGCTGACAATTCATCGGGCCATACTCTGCCCATTTTTTCAGCTTGTCCCCCTCGAAGGCGACTCGTGCCAGTGTTTCTTGTCGGCTTTCCTCATCCGTGGCATTTGCGTAACAATCGAGAAAGGTTAACGCCTTAAAAAACCTGTAGAATACTTCCGGCGGATACCCCACTAAGACATCTATATACTTTTCCCCTTCGGCAAATAACAAGGCGGCGCGATCGCTGTGTTCCCACAAATACGCTAACGTGGGCTTAATCCAATACAACGTGCCCAACGCTAGCATATCATTTTCTTGTTGGTGAATGGGATGGGAAACGCTTTCGTTATAAATTTCGCCGTTTAATTTCCAAGGCTGCCCACCTTTTTGCTGCAAGTTTTCAACGGCTTGTCCAAAAATTTTGATATGGGTTAAAGCAGAGGTTTGTTTGATTTCTTTTAACCTCAAACTGTAGGTTGAAATGTCTGCACTGAGTTCTGCAAGTTCTTTGCCGACGTGATAGGAGTAGGAGCAGTAAAATGCCGCTCCATAACCTGCGATTTCTAGCTCGCCACTCTCCAATGCCTTGACATAAATTTCTTTCAGATGAGGTAAAAGGTGGTTGAGATTTTCTCGCCAATGCTCGATGCCAAAATAAACGATGAGGAGCGTTTTCGCCTCTATCGGTCTCGCATTCAGTTTAGACAAAGCCGATAGAGCGAGCTGTTTGAATTGAAAGCCAGCGTCCAAGTCGTCCAAAATGCTACATTCGATCCGACCGTAATTGGCGTAAGCAAAAGCGGATGTTGGTGCATGACCGTATTGCAGCGATAGAGTCACTTGTTTGATAATGGTAAGCAACCAAAGCTGGATATTGTAAGCATAAGTAATCGCATAGAGACTGTAGAGAATCCGAACGATCGCTTGGGCTTGGGGGTCGGTCATCAGCGGGAGATTGACTAAATCTGCGATCGCGCTTTCCCCTAACTTACCCTTGATTTCCGACCAACCTTGTTGTAGCTCTTCTTCTGTCGGGTTTTCCGGGAGATGGACTCCCAAGGACTTGAGTACATCTAATCCCAGTTGAGTGCCTTCCGATAATCGATTTTGGGCAAAATAGGATTGAATCTGGACTTGATAAATGGAGATAGCTTCTAGGGAACTGTTCGTATTGGCCAGAATAATTTTTGCCAGTTCTTCCACCGCTTCAAAATCGCCGTTGAGATACGCCAATTCAGCAGACTCTTGGGACAGTTCTAGGGTCAGTGAATGGGAATTTTGCCACCCTTGCAAACCCAGCAGTTCTCGGCCAATATTGGCATAGTTCCAAGCGGCTTGATAAGCGGCTGAAGTTTTGGCTTTCCGAGTGGCGATCGCATTATAACGAGCGATTTCTTTTTTTTCGTTTTGCTCTTTAACACCTTCGAGTCCCGCATTGAATTGAGCAACCAGCTTAAAAATATTGGCTTCCAGTTCCCCAGGCGGCGTATGAGTTGCCAACAAGCGACCGATTTTTAGATGGGTAGACTGCTGAAGCTCTGGAGAAATTAGAGCATAAGCAGCTTGCTGGACGCGATCGTGGAGAAATCGATACTCCGAGTTGCTAGTTTCCCCTTGGAAGTTGTCGGGATTGTCTCCTAGGTAAAACTTGTAGGTTTCGCCCTCAGGAAAAATCAATCCCTCGGCTAAGGCTTCCCATAAATCGACGGCGGTTTCTTCTGGAGAGTTTTCCGCCACGATTGCTAATTCTTTCAGGGAAAACTCATTGCCAATGCAAGCTGCAAGTTTTAACACCTCTTGGGTTCTGGGGGAGAGTTTTTGCAGGCGTGCCATCATAAATTCCACCACATCAGTGGTGAGCGCCAGTTGGCGCACTTGTCCCAAGTTACATTGCCAATATCCCACCGTCGGTTCAAACGCAATGCAGCTTTCCTCATATAATCGGAGCAAGAACTGAGTGGTAAAAAAGGGATTTCCCTGGGTTTTTTGATACACCAACCGGGAGAGTGGCGCGGCGATCGCAGTGGAACACAACAAGGTATCGGCAATCAACCGAGTAATATTCTCCTCACTCAAAGCACCCAGAGTTAAGGTATTAACAACTGCACCTTTTTTCTCAAGTTCTTCCAGGGTCAGCATCAGCGGATGAGCGGGAAATACCTCGTTATCCCGATAGGCTCCTAAAATGAGCAAATAACTCGCTTCTGACTCCTCCATTAATAACTTCAGCAGCTTCGAGGAGGCCAAATCCGCCCACTGCAAGTCATCCAAAAAAATAACCAGGGGGTGTTCTTTTTTGGCAAACAGACGCACGAACTTGCCAAAGAGCAAGTTAAAGCGGTTTTGAGCGGCACTGCCCGACAGTTCGGGGGCAGGGGCTTGTTGCCCGATGATGGCTTCTAACTCGGGAATTACATCGATGAGAACTTGGCCGTTTGCTCCGACTTCATCCAGGATTTTTGCTTTCCAAATAGCCAGTTGTGCATCGGAAGAACCGAGCAACTGCCGCATCAAATCTCGGAAAGCTTGCACGAAAGCCGAGAAAGGAATATTGCGATTGAGTTGGTCGAATTTCCCCTTGATAAAGTAGCCGCGTTGCTTGACAATGGGTTTGTGAACTTCATTCACCACAGCGGTTTTGCCAATCCCAGAAAATCCGGCAACGAGCATCATCTCCGTTGCACCGTTGGCGACGCGATCGAAGGCATCTAGCAGGGTTTGGACTTCGGCTTCCCGTCCGTAGAGTTTTTCGGGAATCACGAAGCGATCGCATCGATCTCGTTTTCCTAGCTCAAACGGCGTAATTTCTCCGGTGGCTTCTAATTGTTGCAGACAGCGTTCTAGATCCTGTTTTAAACCCAATGCACTCTGATAGCGATTTTCGGCATTCTTTGCCATCAATTTAAGGACGATCGCTTGCAGCATTTCGGGAATTTCAGTATTTTTGGAAAATTGCACCCCTTGGGCAATGTGGCAATGCACCAACTCCATCGGATCGTCGGTGGTAAAGGGCACTTCTGCGGTTAGCAGTTCGAAAAAGGTCACGCCAAGGGAATAAAAATCGGTACGGTAGTCGATTCCTCGGTTCATGCGCCCGGTTTGTTCCGGGGAAATGTAAGCCAGGGTTCCTTCCAACAGGTTGGGGTTGAGGAGTTGCTGTTGTTCTTTGGGCAGCAAGCTGGAGATGCTGAAGTCGATCGCTTTGACTTGGCGGGTTTGGGGATGGATGACGAGATTCGCCGGTTTGATATCTTTGTGGATGATGCGCTTTTGCGTCAGATAATGCAGTGCTTCTGCCAGTTGGATGCCAAGGGTAAGAAATTCGGCGAGAGAACGGTTTGACTGCTGCCAGTAGTCGGATAGGGCGATCGCCCCATCATCGGGCATCACCAAAACGTAGCCATTTTCGTAGCGTTCTAATGCTAAAGGGCGCAGGATCCCGGGGTGGTCCAGATTGCGGATGATGATATATTGGTTGCGAAACTGAACTAGCTCTTTAAAGTTGGGGTGGGGGTTTCGCAGAACTTTGAGGATGACGGGTTGGCGATCGCTGTCTCGAATGCCTCGATACACGAGGGTGCGACTCCCGGCATAAATAAGGGTGGTTTCTCGATAGCCAGCTAAATTGAGTCTCGTCATCACGAATCAGGGTAATCCATTCGGTAAACTTTTCTGTACCTAGGTCCGCATTGCCCAGATTTCCCCATTCTATCTTTCCTTTTTCGGATTCGCCTGGATTTTTTTATGTTTTTTTGGGATTTGGTGACAAAATATTACCACAATTATTCACTAAAAATCCAAGAAGACATAGAAATTATTGATATTCTACCAATTAAAGGTCTTTCTTTATCAGTTTAGACCGGAATGAGTTAAGGCGGGTAAAATTGCGCTATAAACCCCCGAAACAAGACAATTCGCAATTGATAAAAAAAGCCATTGTAGAGAATCAATCCCCTTGGGAAGAGGGTTCGGATGATTTTCAGTTTTCGGCAGCAGTGGCAGAGTTTGGCATGGTGTTGCGAAATACGCCCCATCGGGGAAATGCCAGTTTTGATGAAGCCTTGCGGTGAGCTTCGTCAGGGAAGGGCGTAGATTTAGCCGGATATCGCAGTGAGTTTATTCGGTTAGTGAAAGAGGCAGATGCGACGCGAAAAATGAAGAATGAAGAATTGGTCATTGGTCATTAACCAATAACCAATGACCAAGGACAAATGACCAATTCTTTACGGTCGATGACTGCGACGAATTTCGGTGATTTGGTCGGCTTTTTCCAAAATCGAAGGCAGCATGTGGGGACCGGTTAAGATGATATCCACGTGAACCGGGCGTTTTTCGAGAAATTCGAGGACTTCAGATTCGGGAATTAAGCCGAAATTAATCGCTAAACTTAATTCATCGAGGACCACGAGGGAGTATTTGCCCTCCAAGACAACTTTTTGGGTGTAGTCCCATAGTTGCTGCACGGAGGTGGTCTCAATTTCGTCGAGTTCCGGGGTATCGATGCAGCGGGGCAAGTCGCAACGGATCCAATCTAAGTTTTGCCCGAGTTGGACGGGTGCTTCTGGTCCCTGTCCGAGACCTCCTTTGAGGAACTGTACCACGAGTACGGGGGTTCCCTGTCCGGAAATTCGCAACGCCTGCGCCATAACGCTGGTAAAAAAGTTGCGCTGGGTGCTGGTGAAGACTTGAATCAGCCCTTCAACGATGTAGTGTGGGCGACATGGGGTATCGAGAGTGGGACTTTCTAGCTGTGCGATCATAGGGAAACCTGTAGTGATTGATGAATCTGATGGTAGATCTACTTAACGCAAAAGTAGTGGGTTTGGCAACAAACTGTTACCAATATTTAGCGTAGTTTATCGAACTGTTGCGAAATAAAACGCTATATGTACAAAATGTACGATATGGAAGCCAGGGTGGGGGCTGGGAAAGGATCCAGTTGATTTTCTCGTCGAGTGGGAGATTGGGGCGCGAGGGTGATAGAGTCAAGAGTGGGTCAAATTAGGAGTTTGTTGCCGTGAGATTGGTCATTCTAGGCGGACCTGGGGCCGGGAAAGGAACGCAGGCGGCAAGATTGTGCAGCCATCTGGAGATTCCCTGGATTTCCACTGGGGAAATCCTGCGCCAGGCGATCGCCGCTCAAACCGAATTAGGCAAACAGGCACAGCCTTATCTGGACAAAGGCGAACTGGTGCCGGATCCGACCATGATCGAGTTCATTCACCAACGGCTAACTCAACCTGATGCGGCGTCTGGATGGTTGCTCGATGGCTATCCGCGCACGGCATTTCAGGCGGAAGAACTGGATTTTGAGCTGGAAAAGTTGGGTCAACAGCTCGATCGCGCCATTTGGTTGAAGGTGTCGTCAGAGGAATTAATGCGGCGATCGATTCTGCGGGGTCAAAGCGAGGCCCACGGATCCCGTCCCGATGACGAACCGGAAATTATCCGCCGCCGGATCCAGTTATTTGAGGAACGCACCACCCCTCTGCTGGATTATTACGACTATGGCGATCGCTTGCTCACCATCAATGGCGATCCCCCGCCTGACGAAGTGCATGAAGCCATTTTAAGCCAGCTCATGCAGACCCTAGCGGATAAATAATCCCCCTCCTCGGAAGGGTGAATTTGACCTCATCCACCACGAACAACTCTCAACTCTCAATCGACAATGTGGCAGCGTCCTGACGGAAGAAACCCCTCTCAACTGCGTCCGATAAGTTTTGAAAAAGATTTTACGCGCTTCGCCGCGAGTTCGGTTCTGACTCGCTGCGGCGATACGCAAGTGCTGTGTACGGTAACGGTGAACCCTGGGGTGCCGCGATTTTTAGAAGACTCGGGCCAAGGATGGTTGACGGCGGAATACCGAATGCTACCGGGGGCCACGCCGCAACGCCAAGCGCGAGAATTGATGAAACTCTCGGGACGAACCCAGGAAATTCAGCGCTTGATCGGGCGCAGTTTGCGGGCGTCGTTGGATTTAGAGGGGTTGGGAGAACGGACTATTATCGTGGATGCTGACGTGCTGCAAGCGGATGCTGGAACCCGCACCACTTCGATTACTGGCGGGTTTGTAGCCTTGGCATTGGCGATGGAAAAGCTGGTGCACTCGGGAGAGTTAGCGCGATCGCCCATTCGTCACCAAGTGGCGGCGGTTTCTGTGGGTCTTTTGGAAGGCGAACCGATGCTGGATTTAAACTATCGCGAAGATGTGGCTGCCGAGATTGATTTTAATGTGGTAATGACTGAGAAAAAGGAAATTATCGAGATGCAAGGTACTGCGGAATCGGGCAGTTTTAGCCGCTCTCAATTGAATGGGATTTTAGATGTGGCGGAAAAAGGAATTGGGGAGTTGTTAGCGGCGCAACGTCAAGAAATTGCAAGCGCAAAATCAGCGGTTTGAGGGGTAGGGCGTGGGAGATGGGTTTCTGAGTGAGAAGGCGATGGGAGAGTCGCTTTGCTCGCGCATTGAGTAGGAGAAAACTGGATGGCGATCGCGCCCAAGCTGAGGGATGAATATGCCGAAATTGCCTTTAAATCAGCCGCTACCCATCGAACTTCCCGAGCCAATATTGGCGGAGTTTTGCCGGGGAATTAGGCGATCGCGCAATATGCTAACATGGGAATCAACCCCAATACCCGTTACGATTTGTGGTGTAGAGTGTCAGCACCCCGCTCTAAAGAGACGGGGCTTCTAGGCTCTGACTTTAGGTAGCTGACCAGCCTAAGCCCTACGAGGGCTACGTTCAGAGCAAGAGTTAAATTCCCCTCCATAGAGGTGCGTGCCAGCTTCAAGCTCTAGAACCGAATTGTTAAACACTCCTAC
>NZ_JAYFEQ010000438.1:0-338 GCF_055795085.1 Phormidium sp. CCY1219
TCTAGAGTGTGGGTGATGTGGATTTTGGTATCCTTCAGTTCCAATCCTATTCCTTTCAACCATTCCTGGATGTGGTCACGACATTTTAGAATTACATCCTTGTTTTCATGCAGGATAACGAAGTCGTCTGCATAACGAACTAGCGAGATTGCATTGCGTTTGCTTGTACGACTGGCTTTCCCTGGTAGCTTAGCAGCCAAGGATTTGATGCTTTCTTCCATGCCGTGAAGGGCAATATTTGCCAATAGGGGGCTGATTACTCCTCCTTGCGGTGTACCCTCTTCCGTTGTGAATAGCTGTCCGGTATCGATTACCCCTGCCTTTAGCCATGCCTTGAC
>NZ_JAYFEQ010000439.1:0-8657 GCF_055795085.1 Phormidium sp. CCY1219
TCGACGGTGCAGGACAACCGCTATGCAATCAAAGCATTGCATAAACGCCCTGCCTCGCCCATCCGTTTCCTTGATTGTAGCCAATACAGATTAGATTGTCAACCGATGAAGGCAAAAATTTTGCCGCCGAAGATGAGGGGAATAGGGTATTAGTTCAGTGGCAATTAGAAAGTTTTGTCACCACCTATTGACCTGCTGACCAACCGATTAGCAACCTGACGTTTTTTATGCTCTTTATTTACGATTGAATCGACGCTCTAGCATGTCAAGTAAAAGCGGGATTACCCTGGGTAATGCTGACCCTAATACTGCGGTTTGTGGGGGTAGGTGGGTTAGCCCACCTACGGGTTTTACTGCGGTTTGTGGGGGAAATTTGGGTTAACCCACCCTAGGGATTTACTATGGTTTTCAGCCCCCCGCAATTTTAATAGGGAGGTTCCGGATAATCCTCATATTCGTCCTCATAAATATAGGCGCTGGCATCAAATCCACTGGTGGGAGTTGCTGGGGTTTCCATCTTCAGGGTTTCCACTGTTGGAACATCTTGACCGAAGTCTTTATATTCCTCAAAGGTTTCGCAAATGAGTTTGGATTCCTCGGAATTGGTGGGAATCATATAATCCGGTAAGGTACTGGCGGTAGGATGTTCGTAATCGGTGGTATCGGTGACCCAAACGGTGTTGTTTTCCACTTCTTTTTGTGAGGCTTCAAACAAGGGGCAAAAAATACCGTGAGCGTGAAATAGCGGTCCTTTTGGCGCGTTAGGTTGGTTGCGAAAATCGGCGTATGCTTGCTCTAATTCGGCGGTAAATCCGGTGATTTGACCGTCTTTTCGGTAACGATAAGCAATGCCAAACCCTGCTCCTGCAGACCCGCTTAAGGTCAATCGCAAGGGCAATTTATGCAGGAATTTTTTGTCTTGACCGACTAGGAAAATCAGATAGCGGGTGAAGGGTTTGTATTTCAGACGATTGGCTTTAAATTCATCGTACATATCCATCAACCGCCCGAGAACTTCGCCTGTATCGCGCTCTTTAATACAGATGGGGCCTTGTCTGACGATGGACAATCTCGGCGTGGTGGTAATCAGTAGATTTTCCACGTCTCCGGTGCTAAATTCGTATTCGATGGGCTGCCAATTTTCATCGGGCACAAACCCAGCGGCGTTGACTTGTTCTAGTTTAATGGCTAACCCGAATGGTTTGAGTCCGTCGAGACTCGATTTCGGGTTAAGCATCTGACACCAGGGCAATACCGTGGAAGGGGGGGCCTGGAATTTTTCATCCTCGAAGTCGAATGTGGCAGAGGGATTCATTTGTGTAGGCATTGTTGTCTGTTCGGATCGAGTGTACAAGAGATTTTCCACGGGTGGAATCTCGGGGCCAATTTCTTTGGCGGGGGAGGGGCGCGCGGGTTTTGGGTGCAATGCCCCTGAGCGATCGCGTTCGGGATGGAGGCGATCGTGGTAGGATCTAAAGTTTCTGGGGCAGGGTTGTGGGAAAATCCCTGGGCAATTGAAGGCTACCCTTGCCTTCGGTCTACTACAATCCCGAGAAACCCGACAGAACGTTTCATCAGTGGCCGCGCGAACTTAATCTTATGGTAAAATACGACAAGACTTGGCAATGTAACGATACGCTCTCCGGTCATTCTGCGGCAGTTGTCTCCCTTGCATTTAGTCCTGACGGACAAACGTTAGCTAGTGCTTCTTTAGACGCTACCATTCAGCTTTGGAACCCTCACCAAGGGAAGGAAGGCAAAACGCTCATTGGTCATGAGGATTTTGTGAATGCGATCGCATGGAGTCCAGATGGCAAATTGATTGCCAGTGGAAGTCTCGATCGCACGGTTAAATTATGGAACCCGAGTACGGGAGAAGAACTCCACTCCATTGCAGCTCATTCAAAACCGATCGAGTCGGTGGCGTTTAGTGCCGATGGTCAAACTTTAGCCAGCGCCAGTTGGGATAAAACCATTGGACTTTGGCAGGTAGAAAACCGGGAAAAACGGTTAACTTTTAAAGGCCATTCTAAACCGATCGTTTCGGTTGCTTTCAGCCCGGATGGTCGAACCGTTGCCAGTGCGAGTTGGGACTTAACGGTGAAACTCTGGGATTCTCATACAGGTCAAGAATACCATACTTTAACCGGTCATGCCAACCCCCTGGAAGGCGTTACGTTTAGTCCGAATGGTCAGGTGTTAGCGAGTAGCAGTTTGGACAAAACGGTGAAGCTTTGGAACCCGAATAGTGGAGAACTTCTCCGTACCCTCACCGGGCATACCGATGGAATTAGAACTCTGGCGTTTAGCCCGGATGGGGAAGTTTTAGCCAGTGCAAGTAGTGACAAAACGCTCAAACTGTGGTCTGTGGAAACCGGCGAAGTGTTAGCCACGTTGCGCGGTCATTCCAGTTATGTGTTTGCGGTGGCGTTTAGTCCCGACGGTAAACAATTGGCGACGGGAAGCGATGATAAAATGGTGAAAGTTTGGCAGGCGATCGCGTGATTTTTTGGCCTAAATTGTCGCGAAATGACCACCAGCAGCAGGGACGATAAGTCGCCTTTGGACAAGGGGAAGTTCCTCCTACCGGGTGAATGCAAAACCGCGTTTTATTCACTGCTGGTTAGGAGGATTCTTCTTCCTGGTTTTTGGAGGACAATTCGGCTTCTCCTTGGGCTTCTAAATACTCGTAGTTGGGATATTCGCTAATGGGGGATTCGTGGTTGGTTATTTCCACGCCGGCGTTGGTCAGCATCCGATCCAATCCGCCGAGAATTCCCGCTACTAAGGTGTTAAAATGTCCTACGGAGTGGGCGAGCTTTTGTAGGTCGCGGTGTTCCCAATATTCTGCATCATCGATGACTTCTTCTAGCATGCCGAGTTCTTGGGCATGATCTAATAGTTTGATAATCAATCCGTGACATTTGAGGAAATGTTCGATGCCGCCATATTTGGGATTGCTGGCATATTGGGTTTTGCAAAAACCGGACCAAGACCATGATGGTAAATCGGTGGGGAGTACCTCATAGTTTTCTTCGCGATCGCTGGGTTTTTTCATCTTCTTTTTATGTTCGAGCAACTCGTGCAACGTCAGGAAACTTTTTTCCTCTCGTTCTTTGTCACTCATGCGGGGAATCTTAATGGTTTTGGGAAATACGGCTAAACCCAACCGGGCGCTTTCACATCCTTCTCCGGGCCAGACGAGAAAGGAAATCAGATGTTCTGCGTCTACATGATAGGTGGTATTACCTCGGTGTACCCCCCGGGCTGCTTCCAGTTTCAAGAATCGATCGGGGTCGTCGAAATCCTCTAGGTTAAAGCGACATTCTTCTTTGCCTTTTAATTCTACCAATTCGCTGACGTTAGCAAATGGCATGTCTAATGCTATTTGATGCAAGGCGGTTATCTTTTCTCGCGCCAGTTCTTCTGAATCGGTTTCAAATTTTAGTTGATAACTGATGGTTAGCCCCATTGGTCATTTTCCTCTTGCTTTTTTTACTAATTTTTGCGCTTATCCTCCCGATTCATTTGCAGAAAAACGCCTGGTTTTGCGTTTTTCCCTAGGGAACAGCAAATCCTCTCAAAGGCTTCCCCAAACCGCTTTGGCGTGGGATGGCGGATGGAGGGGCGGATTGAGTTTACCGGGGGAGGAGGATGTAAAAAAACCGATGCTTGATGCGATCGGGGTTCTTATGGATTTTGTAGTTTTGAAATTAAAGTAATTATATCAAATAATCGGCGAACAAGCAAGAAACTTTAGATTTTTTTTAGAGGGGGGTGCGATCGCTCCTCGGAAACCCCAAAAGAGCGATCGCGCCTGAGGTGGCACCGATGCGATCGCAGCTATTAATTTAGCGGATTTGTTTGAGTTCGCGGTTGACTTCATCGATGTCAAACGCTTCGGGGTCGAAATCTTCTCCCAACCATTCTATGGTTTGTTGGTAGTCGGGGTCTTCTGGATTTTGAATAATTTCGAGCAAATCGGCATATCCGCGAATTCCGCCGCATTCTTCTGGAGGACAAGCGCGATCGCCCCCGATACATCGCGGATAATGGACACCTGATTCTGGAGGCAGAATTTTTTCGATTTCAATATCGTGAAGCCACTGGTCATCTAGGTTGTATTCATAAATAAAGTGGGTGTTTTCTTCTGGCATCAAGTCGTCTAATCTCGCCCGCCTTTCGGTTTTGAATTCTAGGCCATATTCCGGATGAGATTGGCCATAATGGGTGCCGTTGATGATAAACTCATGCAGGTGAGTATTCGTCCAGCCCATGACGATTTGCAAAATCCGCTGTAGTTTGTACAGGGTGATATGGCTATCTACCTGAATTCGCCGCAGAATAGGCGGTTCGCTGCCTTTGAGCCAGATTTTGAGCTGATAAATTGAATGGCGATCGGATTGGGTGGTTTCGGTCATTGCACGTCAAAACTCTAAAAGTTTGGTGTAATTGGTTTTCCGGTGTTTAACACATAAGAAAAAAGGGAACTATGGTTTTTTGGCGCTATTTTCGGCCAAACCCGTCCCCTTCTAATATAATATCATAAGAGCTGGGAAGCCGGGGGGCAATAATTTTAGGTTTTCTTCAGAAAAGCAGGCGCAGACGATCGCCAATCCACGGGCAAGTGTTGTGGCTTCACCTCGGTGTAATCCCAGTTTCAGGTATCAGGGAAACGGCGATCGCCGCCTGAGTCTGCCTTTTCCCGGCGAGGGTTGATTGGCTTTTGGGCAAGGGTTGCGATCGCCAAACACAATTGGCGCGCAATGGCAAGAATTTTTTACAAAACTTCATAGAAAAACGGCGTTTTCAGGTATGATGTGAAATGGCAATTAATATTTTTTCACCGATTCTGTGTTGTTGTCGCGATCGCAAAGTGAAACTGTGATGGAAACTACAAACTCCACCCCCTCCCCCGGGCAAACTCGTCCCCGGATCGCTCTCACCATTGGGGATCCCGCCGGAATTGGATCCGAGGTCATCTTGAAAGCTTTGGCGGATCCGGAAATCACGAGCAATTGCCAGATTGCCGTAGTGGGGACTCGCCAGGCGATCGAGCAAACCTACCAGCAGCTCGATCGACAGCAATGCGCGGCGATCGCTTCTCCCGACGAGTTAGAGATTATCGATATTGAAAGTGCGAGCAAAAACATTGTGCTAGGTGAGGGCAATGCGGCAAGTGGCGCAGCGAGTTTTGCCTATATGAAAGAGGCGATCGGGCGTACCCTCGCCGGCGAATTTCAGGCGATCGTCACCGGTCCGATCGCCAAAAATTGCTGGAAAGCAGCCGGACATCACTATCCCGGACAAACCGAACTCCTCGCCGAAAGTGCGAACGTCAGCCGCTTCGGAATGCTATTCGTCGCCAAATCTCCCCACAGTGGTTGGACCCTCCGCACCCTCCTCGCCACCACTCACATTCCCCTGCGCCAAGTCCCCGACGCCCTCACTCCCGACTTACTGAGTTGGAAACTCGACCTGTTTATCGAATGCTTGCGCCAAGATTTTGGGTTAGAAACCCCCCGGATTGCCATTTCCGGACTCAACCCCCACAGTGGCGAAAACGGACAACTCGGAACCGAAGAAAGAGACGGGTTAATTCCCTGGATTGAAGAACAACGGCAAAGTTATCCCACAGTAAAAATAGACGGTCCGGTTCCCCCGGATACCCTCTGGGTTAAACCAGGTCAAGCATGGTACGGTTCCGCCACAAATGCCCATGATGGCTATCTGGCTCTCTACCACGACCAAGGATTAATTCCAGTTAAATTAATGGCCTTCGATAAAGCAGTCAATACAACAATTGGTTTACCGTTTATTAGAACCTCTCCCGACCACGGCACCGCTTTCGATATTGCAGGCAAAGGCATTGCGGATTGTGCGAGTATGAAATCGGCGTTGCAGTTAGCTGCAGAGTTGGCAATTCAGCGCATAAATGGGGGGAATTGACTCAGTAATTCTCGCAATTCAAATCCCCAAAACAGCCACAAAAAACCCCTCAAATTTGCCATTCCTGCGTTGCTTTGCGCGAAAGCCCGTCAGCGCGCATTTGGCAAAAGCAGAAATACTATCAAATCCGGTTGGTAAAAGCGGTTTTTAGGGTGGGTAGTTCCTTGAATCAGTTGCTATTGGCACTTCGCTCATCTGGCTTAAGCCCACCCTACCCACTGCGGTGGCTCAGTAATTCGCTCAATGAAAATGCCCAAAACAGCCGGGGAGGGAGAAGATGATTTGCGATCGCGAGATCGGGTTCAAGAACCGATAAAAGCTTGCATTCAATCAGCGTTGCAATTATCGGGAACCATCGCTATTCTCTGCTTTAATGGATTGTAATTTCTTGCCGTTTTTAACCACCAGGGAAATCACCGCCTCATAATACGGTGAGTCTAAGGGGGTTAAGTGTGACTTGTTGCCGGTACAAAACCACAATTGGTAATTGCTTCAGCTAGACATTTATTGATTTCCTTATTTGTAGGGGATCCTGCTTCTGCTGTATCATTGCCTGCGATCGCCTCACCGGGGTGGTGGGGTATCCATCGAGGGGGCTGGATTTGTTTACTTGCAGAGGGATGAGAAACCTGTGGCGGGAGGGTCGCCGCAGGTTTGGGGGTTACCCGATCGCTGCCCCGAAGCCCTCACTCACTCTCCACCGCAGGTGCGATGGAAGCCTCTCGCATGGGTCTTCGTGAATTTTAGCGGGCATGACGTTTACCTCGTCGGTGGAATTTAAAGATTAAGGGCTATCAGATTAACGATCGCGGATTTCGGTCGTCCGGGTTGTCATTATCAAATTCAAAGATAATTTGGATTGCTGCAATTGGAGGACTCGGAATGTTTGCAGGCGGAATAATATGTCTCAATAATCCATTGCGATAGAAGCTGGACTAAACGAACTGTTGGCCAATTAATTGACCGGATGGGGGAGGAAAAATGGCCGGGAGAGAAAAACAAACCCTGGAGATAGAAAGGCAGGCAAAAACTGACGGCCAGGTGCAGAATCTTTTTCCTTGCCATTACGTCAAGGAGAATAGAGTCCCTACTCTCTATCGCGGTTCTAAGTATTTTGAAGGTGCTGGGGATAACGGCACCTCTCGAGTTCGGGAGGATTCCCGGACGAGAGAAGCAAGTAGGTGGGGGCATCGGTGGGGGGTAGAGGGGGACTAGAAAAGCGATTAAACGAAAAAATTTAGGAGAGACTTGAGATGAGATCGAAACAACAGAAATCCCCGTTTGCAATTGCCACCTCAGCAGTTCGGGGAATGAGTTTATGTCTCGGAGTGGCGTTTGCTCTGAGTTCTGGTGCCACTGTGGTAGCTCAGGAGATGCCCAGACCGAATAACGTTCGGATTCCGCCGACGAATACCCCAACACAAACTGGTGATGGGTCCGATGGAGAAACGCCGAGTGCGAGTAATGCGCGGTTTACCTGCGAGGTAGTGGAGGGCGAGTACAAGGTGATGTACCACCCGCAAAGTCAACCGGGCGAGTCCTATGAGTGGGCGCAACCGAGTCGGTTAGGCGGGGGGTGGACGCCGGAACGTCGCTGCAATGAGATTGCCCGTCGGTTGGAGTTTTACCGAGAAGACGGGATGAAAGAATTGGCGATCGGGGTGGAAAATGGCTACGACATTATTTGCGTGACCACGGAGGTTAACGCCAGTTGTCAGATCGTGCTGACAGTTCCCCCTGGAGAGAACCCGGAATTGATTCGCGATCGCGTGTTTGAAAATTTGACCGTTGCCGATCGCGGGGGTCAAACTGAAGCGGTGAATGCGATCGTGGATACGGGCAATGGCGGATTGATGGGAACTCTGGAAGATGCGATGGGGATCCAGTTGCCTCGGGGGGGTCATTCTCCTCAAGTCAACCCCAGTAATATCAATTTGCGGCCTTTCCTGGATCCGGCGGATGGGGGAACCGGTGCGAGATTAATGGAAAACCACTCCAGCGGATCCTCGCGGGAACTCAACCCGGAGAATTTCCGCTAACTGGGGGAAAAACCAGAATCGGATCTTGTGGAATGGAGAATTTGCGATCGCCTTTTCATCGGTGCTAAGTTCTTCATTCTCCCCGCCGAGAAATACATTTAATCTGCTTTCCTCGCGGGCGTGGTGCGTGCGGCTAATATAAACTCCTCTTTAGTCCCGAGGAGTTTTAGCCGCACGCACTTTAGCATTTTGATGAGCTGGGGATGCAATTTAAACGCATAAGCAGTCATGCAAAATAAATTGCCCATCGATTTTTGAGGTTTGTCGGGTGGGCAGGCACGAGAACTTCCGGGGCGCGAGGCACTTCCGAAAATGGCGAGGCCCACCCTACCCTCTGGGGATGCAATTTAAACGCATACTACACGGCGGTTAGAGTAGGTTTCCCCCGATCCCCTGAAAGAGGCGATAAGAGCGCGTCTCTCCAGGAGTCGGGACGGTGAATCATCTCCAAGCGGAATGCATGAAAAACGGTATAACCCGTTAGGATCCCGGCAAGTCGAAATCGGTGGGGGAATCCCGCGCAGTCAGTTCGCGGTTGTACTCAACGGTTGTACTCATCAAAATAGTAGGAATCGCGGTTGTACTCGTCCCGGGGCGAGGAATTGCGGTTGTACTCATCGGAAGGGGAGGAATCGCGGTTGTACTCCTCCCAGGGCGAGGAATTGCGGT
>NZ_JAYFEQ010000440.1:0-518 GCF_055795085.1 Phormidium sp. CCY1219
ATAGGATTGGAACTGAAGGATACCAAAACCCACATCACCCACACATTAGAGGGTGACAACCCTGGGTTCGACTTCCTAGGATTTAACATCCGGCAATATAGAGTCGGAAAATACAAAACCGGGAAAAACGCACACGGTAATCCACTAGGCTTCAAAACCTTCATCAAACCCAGCAATCAAGCCATCAAAACCCATTACAAGAAACTGAAAGGGATAGTAGACTCCCACAACGCAGCACCGCAAGAGGGGTTAATAAGAAGCCTCAATCCGGTCATCAGAGGATGGAGCAACTACTACTCAACAGTAGTGTCTAAGGAAGTCTTCTCTCAAATGGATAATTTACTATTTTGGAAATTAGCCAGATGGGGAAACCGAAGACACCCCAACAAAACAGCAAAGTGGGTGGCCAAAAAATACTGGCAAGCAATAGGAAATCGGCACTGGGTATTTGCAACACGAGCGGAATCAAACCCAATCAAATTGCGATACCACTCCGAGACTCCAATTGTCAGACACGT